>CAYOVW010000069.1:0-1509 GCA_964407555.1 uncultured Candidatus Saccharibacteria bacterium | reverse complement strand
TATTCAAACAAGAACAAAACATTTTTGATTTAGTATTCAATTCCACGTGTATTTCTAATCCTACAATTGGTGAATAGTTCATATTATTCCATTATTCTGCCGTCTTTTGTTTCTGTTACCTCTTTTCCCTGGGCTTCATCTACAATTTCTACGCCGGAACTGGTGCCAATAATATCAGCGCCAGCCGCAAGCATCATTTCTAAATCTTTTAATGTTCTCACGCTGCCAGAGGCCTTTATTAACAATCCCTGAGCTGTTTCTTTCATTATTCTAACGTGTTTGGCTTTTTCTTTTAATTCTGAATGGTCTAAGGGGTCGTCAATAGTGGCAGTTTTGACGCAGATAGCGCCGGCTTGTTTAACTAATTCAGAGGCCTTTTTTATTTCTTCATCAGTCAAGTAGCCAGAACCAATAATTACTTTTGTTGGCAGAATTTGACAAAGCTCTTTTAAATCATCAAAAACTTCTTGGTATTTCTTGTTTTTAAAATCATCTATTTTCATTACCAGTTCAATTTCATCACTCCCGTTTTCTTTTGCCTCTTCAACCATTTTTACTCTTTCTTCAGTAGGACTAGTTCCAGTTGGTTCATCAATCAATGTAGTCACTTTGACTCCTGTGCCCTGAAGCATTTCTTTAGATAGCTTAGTATGTTCGGGCAAAATACAAAGAGCCCGAAAGCCATATTCTTTTGTCTCTTCACAAAGCTTTTTAATTTCTTCATCCTTTGCCCCCTTCTTCAAAAATGTTTGGTCTATAATCCCGCCTAAATTTTGCCGATCAAAACTTTGGCGGGTAAATTTAGAAATATTTTTCATAGATTATAGATGGGAAATTTCTTCACTAATTCTTTCACCTGTTTTTTAATCTCTATTTTTATTTTCCGACTATCAATGTTTTTTATTAGAGCAACAATTAATTTCACTACCTGCCGACATTCTTTTTCTTTAAGGCCTTGGCTGGTTATGGCAGGCGAGCCCAATCTGATTCCTGAGGGGTTGTAGGCCGGTCTTTTGTCAAAAGGAATAGCGTTGCGATTAACATAAATGCCGAGTTTATCCAATTCATCCTGAATTAATTTAGAACTGACGCCCAAGGGAGAAATGTCTATAACCATTAAATGATTGTCAGTTCCTTTGCTGACCACTCTAATCCCCTGTTTTTGAAACTCATCAGCCATTGCCTTGGCATTTAAGATAATTTGCTTTTGATATTTTTTGAAACTTGGTTTCATTGCCTCTAAAAAGCAAACTGCTTTAGCGGCAATAACATGGTCTAAAGGCCCGCCCTGCATTCCTGGAAAAACTGCTCTGTCAATTTTCTGAGCTAAATTCATTTTCCCTCTTGGATTTATTCTATCTTTGATTTTAGACAAAATTAAGCCGCCGCGAGGACCTCTTAATGTTTTATGAGTAGTGGTGGTCACCACATCGCAATAAGGAAAGGGATGAGGGTGAAAGCCAGCTACTACCAAACCGGCAATATGGGCAATATCAGCCATTAAATAGG
>CAYOVW010000068.1:0-1616 GCA_964407555.1 uncultured Candidatus Saccharibacteria bacterium | reverse complement strand
GAAAATCAAAACAGTTAAACTGCCGGGGTTTCCGGAGGAGTCCCTGGTTCCTCTGGCCCTTTTGGTCCCTCTGTTGATTTGATTCTCTCCTTTCTTTTTAAATACAAAAACGCTAATCCTCCAATTACAACGAGTATCGCTATAAACAACAAAAGAATATTATTCATAATTATAATATCAATGAAACAATACTAAAATTAAATAATTCGACCTTGAACCCCGCTACACGCGCGAGCACCTAAGGCGCGCAACGTGAACGCGTTATATTATTATTACAGATTATACTTTAAATGTCAATCCTTCAGTTTTAAATTTTCTCTATTGCCCGCAGTTTAGCGCTGCTTGCTTTTGGATTTTGCATTATTTCTTCTCTGCTTGGTATAAGAGGTTTTTTAAAGAGCAGTTTAACTATTTTAGCAGAAGCCATTTCTCTAAAACTTTGTTTAACAATTCTATCTTCAAGAGAATGAAAAGAGATAATTACTAATCGGCCGCCTTTTTTTAATCTATTAATAATTTGCGGAATTGCTCTTTGCAAAACCAACAGCTCCTGGTTCACCTCCATTCTGATTCCTCTGAACACCTTGCTGGCATAATATTTATGTTTTCTGCTAAATCTATATTTTGGCGGTGTCGCAAGCTTAATAACAGATAATAAATCCTTAACAGTAATAATAGGATATTTTTTTCGCACCTGAACAATTTTTTTAGCAATTTGCTTGGCATAAGGTTCTTCGCCAAAATTAAATAAGATATTTTTTAATTCATCTTCTCCGTATTTATTAACAACATCGTACGCGCTTAAAGGCTGGCTTTGATTCATCCTCATATCTATCTTAGAATCAAGATTTTCTTTGCTCTCGCTAAAACTAAAACCCCTTTTAGGATTCTCCAAATGCTCGCTTGAAACGCCTAAATCCAACAGAACGCCGTCCACTTTTTTAATGTTTAACTTATCAAGAATAGATTCAAAATTAACAAAGTTATCATTAACATATTCTATTGAATTCTTGAAAACCGCTAATTTTTTCTTGGCGAATTTTATTGCTTCAATATCCTGGTCAATTCCGATAATCTTTCCTTTAGAAAGAAGCCGGGCAATCATTTGACAATGCCCCCCGGCACCCAAAGTGCCATCAATATATATGCCGTTCTTTTTAATGTTAAGAAATTCTATAACCTCTTTGGGCATTACTGGAATATGTTCTATTTTAGTTTTCATATGTAAAAAGAGTTATCTCTTCGCATAACTTATAAATATCCCCTGCTCCCATTATTATTAAAACATCTATTTGGGAAAAATTATTATTTAAATAATTTAAAAGTTCATTCTTTGGCAGAAAGATTACTTTTTTTCTTTTTATCGCCCTAACCATTTTTTCAGAACTAACTTTCTCTTTAACCCTTTTTTCTTCCCGACCAGCCACATCATAAATGTCAGTGATTATAATTTTATCAATCAACGCTACTTTCAGAACCTTAACAAAATCATTAAATAAATAATAAGTTCTTTGATATTGATGGGGCTGAAAAACACACCAGATTTTTTTCTTTGGGTATTTCTCGCGAGCCGCTTTTAAAGTAGCCTTTACTTCTGTTGGATGATGCGCGTAATC
>CAYOVW010000067.1:0-1616 GCA_964407555.1 uncultured Candidatus Saccharibacteria bacterium | reverse complement strand
ATTGGCCGTTTTGTTTTAGTTTTATTTCCGATTTATATTTTAGGAGCTTCAATTAAAAATCAATATCTGCGGCCGGCCTGGATTTTTATTTCCATTCTTTTTCTGGCGATGTATATTATTTTATTTGTGAATAACTATTGGGCTGGTTAGTTTTTATTTTATGAATATTGAAGTAGAGATAAAAATTAAGATAGATAATTTCAGAAAAATAAAAGATAAGTTGCGAGAATATGGCAAGCCGGTAAAGTCAACAAAACAAATTGATGAGTATTATGTTCCTTGTCATAGAGATTTCTTTGCCCAAAAACCATTTCCCGTGGAATGGTTAAGAATCAGGACCAATCCAGACAGGACCATTTTTGAATATGATAAATCCATTAATAAGGACAGCAAGGGAGAACAAGATTACGCCGAGGAATATGAGACCGAAATATCTAAACCGGATGAGTTGAGAAAAATATTAAAATTTTTAGATTTCAAAAAAGCAGTAACAGTAGAAAAAGAAAGGGAAGTTTGGGATTGTAATAATTTTGAAATTTGTTTAGATAAAGTGAGAGATTTAGGATTTTTTATTGAAGTGGAAGCAAGGGGAAATTTTAAAAATCCAAAGGAAGCGAAAAAAGCTTGTTATGATTTTTTGAATAAACTTGGAGTTAACGCTACTCCAGAAAATTCAATAAACACTGGCTATCCTGTGTTACAATTAAGAAAACATCAAAAATAATAGGGTCGATAAGAAATATTTAAAATTCAAATATGCTGGATCAACTTAAACAATTACAGCAACTTAAAAAATTAAAAGATGTTTTAGAGAAAGAGAGAAGGGAGGTAGAAAGAGATGGCGTAAGGGTGGTGGTGAATGGTAAAATGGAGATTGAAGAAATCCAATTAAATCCCCAAATGGACATTGAAAAACAAGAAAAACTTGTTAAGGATTGTCTTAATGAAGCGATGCAACAAATCCAGAAACAAGCAGCTGCAAAAATGTTTCAGGGGTTATAAAACTTTATGTCGCAATATTATAATTCGCAAAGAATAACCGGGATGTATGTTCCCAATTCAAGAGAGCCATTCAAGCTGTCTCAGTCAAAGATTGACTTATTTTTAGAATGTCCAAGATGTTTTTATTTAGATCGCAGGTTGGGAGTAGGAAGGCCGCCTGGCTTTCCTTTTGTTCTTAATGCGGCTGTTGATACTTTACTTAAACAGGAATTTGATATTTATCGCGCCAATAATACAAAACATCCGTTGATTGAAAAATATGATATTGACGCTAAGCCGGTTCAGCACTCTGACTGCGACTATTGTAATTATGTTGTTTCAGTAGCGCAAGCGAGTAAAACGAGCGAAGCGCAAATGAATAATCAAAAAATAAGAGCTCATATTTTTATTTCTGGCAGGGTCCAGGGGGTCTTCTTTCGTCAATTTACTCAAGAAAAAGCCCAGGAATTAGAATTAGTTGGCTGGATCAGAAATTTAAGCGACGGGAGAGTAGAAGCGCTAATTGAAGGAGATAAAGAAAAAATAGGTAAACTTTTAACCTATCTTAAACAAGGCCCGCCATTATCAAAGGTTGAAAAAATAGAAGTCAATTATCAAAAACATCAAGGCGAATT
>CAYOVW010000066.1:0-1648 GCA_964407555.1 uncultured Candidatus Saccharibacteria bacterium | reverse complement strand
GATGTGATCTTGGATTAGTTCACATTCTTTATTTTTTCGCGAATGAAGAATATTGCCCTGACTGTGAAAAACAAAGCGCGGTTTTGTCTTTTTTACGGGAACAATATCCTTTATTGAGAATATATTCTTTTGATTATAATCTTGATCTTATGGCTTTGGCTGCTATTAAGCCATCACCACCCGAATCTGCTCTTGAACTCAACATTGAAATTGAAACTGAACCTGAGCCCGAATCTGAAATTAAGGCTGATAATGAATCTTTAACTCAAGAACATTACCTGCCTATTATTGTTATTGAAGGCAAGCCCTTCTGGGGATTTAGAGATATTCAAGAAATGAAAAAAATCCTGCCAGACAGGATTTTCGAAATACAATAAAAGCTCTACGGCAAGTTTCAAATTTCAAGTTTCAAGCCTTCTATTTTCTCTTTACAATCCTCCCAGGGAATTTCTCCTTTCCCAATCAAAGAACAAATTTCTTTAAATTGGCAATATTGGCATTGCCAATTATTTGAATAATCCAAAATTCTGTCAGGAAGAATATTGGAATCAATTTTAATTTTAAGTTGATTTAAATCATCTAAAAGAGCTTGGGCACGGCTTTTATCATAAGACACTACGAACTCTTTTAATTCCTGAGTGTCTTTATTAACATAAAGAAGAATGCCTTTGGGAATCTTAAAATAATGCAGATAAAGCTGAATCTGGTCAATATTTTCTTCTTTTGCCTGTTCTAAATTCTTAAAAACCATACTGTTCATACTCTTAATGTCAAGAAGGTACATTTCTTTGCTGTCACTAATTATGGCATCTGCCCTTCCAGAGATTAATTCCTGGGGCGGAATAGCTACTTCTGACGCAACAATATGAATTTCTTTAATGCTCAACAAGGGTCTCATAATCAACTGGTGAATATAATCACCATGGTCAAACATTCTCAAAATTCTAGCCTCCATTTTTTTCTTAGGGACATTTTTAAACTTGAAAAATATCGCCCGAGGACATTTGCCGGCATCAGTAATATAAAAATGCTGCTGTTCTCTGTCTTTTTGTTTATCTAAATAAAATTTATCAATTAATTCTTTTAACATTGAAGTAAATTTAGCGTTTTGACCACTGGGGCGCTCGCCGGGCGCGCTTTAGACCAAATTTTTTCCTTTCTCTCATCCTGGGATCTCTGGTCAGATAACCGACTTTTTTTAATTTTTTCCTAAAATCAGGATTAAAAATAGTCAAAGCCTTAGCCAATCCATGCCTAACAGCTTCAGCTTGCGCGTTCAAACCGCCTCCTTTCACCTTAACGAGAAAATGAAATTTACCAAGGCAATCCATTTTCTCAAAAGGAGAAAGGGCTGTTTGCTGAAGCCCAAAAAATGGAAAGTACTTTTCCAAAGGTTTATCGTTCACTAAATTTTCAGAGCCCGGGCCTTCAAAGAGTCGGACTCTGGCAACCGCTGTTTTTCTTCTACCCACTGCTTCAAAATATTTTATTATTTTTTTAACTTCCTTAACTCCATCTGCTTTCTTTACAGTTTTTATTTTTTTCACAGTTGCCGCTTTTGTTTTTTTATCTTTTTTAATTGTTTTTTTTGCCATTCAAATTTTAATCTTTTAAAAGTCTCAATCTTTTAAAAATTTTAATCTTTTAA
>CAYOVW010000065.1:0-1679 GCA_964407555.1 uncultured Candidatus Saccharibacteria bacterium | reverse complement strand
TAAATTTTTCACTTCTTTCTCCAATCCTTTTCTGATCATTTTTTCAATCCTTTTCTTAATTGTGTCTTCTAAATTCTCTTTCTCTAGATTTATTCCCAGCATCAGCACAGGATAGGGAAAAGGTTTTTTGTCAGCCAAAGGAACTGGCTCTTTCGTTTTGATTACAATTTCTAAAGCCCTAATCAATCTTCTTTTATTCTTTTTGTCAATTGTTTCTGCTCTTTTTGGGTCAAGTTCTTTTAATTCATTAAACAATTCTTCTGTTGATTTTTTCTCTAATTTTTCCCTTAATTTCCAGTCTGGTTCAATTTCAGGAATTATTAGACCGTCAATAATTGCTTGAATGTAAAAACCGGTCCCGCCGCAAAGAATAGGAATTTTTCCCTTTTTCAAAATTTTATTTATGGCCTTGAGCGCTAATTTTCTATATTGGGTAACTGTAAATATTTTTTTTGGAGAAATAATATTTATAAGATAATGGGGGATACCAGCCATTTCTTTTTGGGTCGGTTTAGCAGTGCCAATGTCCATACCGCGATAGACCTGTCGAGAGTCGGCTGAAATAATCTCAGCGCCATTTATTCCAAATTTCTTTTTAGCTTGCCCTGAGCCAAGTCGAAGGGCCAGTTTTACTGCCATTTCCGATTTCCCGGAAGCAGTCGGCCCCAAAATCACGATTAATTTTTTCATATTTGTTTGGCGGAGTCTTGGCGGAGCCTGGCTCCGTCAGACGATTACGCTCCCCGGCAGATTACGCTCCTCGGCGGCGTAATAATAAGTTTCTTAAAACTTTTTCTCTTCTCTTTTTTTCTTCTAAAGGAACATTGTCTTTTATTTTGAAAGCAGCGGTTCCTGAACGAGGAGAGTATTTGGCAATATAAGCCGAGTTGAATTTAATTTCTTTAAACAATTTGACTGTATTTTCAAACTGTTTTTTGGTTTCGCCAGGAAAACCAACAATAATGTCGGTTGACAGCTTGATATTAGGAATTTTTTCTCGGATTTTTTTAACTAAATTTTTGTATTGTCTTATTGTATAGGGCCGATTCATTTTTTTTAAAATTTCATCATCTCCTGATTGAACCGGCAGGTTAAGATGTTTCATTACTTTTTCAGATTTAGCCATTACTTCAATCAATTCATCGGAAAAGTCTTTTGGGTGGCTGGTTAAAAATGTAACTTGAAAATCTCCAGAAAGTTCTGCTACTCTTTTAAGTAATTTAGGAAAATTTGGATAACTATTTACATTTTGGCCAAGCAAAATAATTTTTTTATATCCTTTTTTTATTAATGCTTTTGCTTCGTTAATAATTTCTGCTTCTTTCCTGTATTGTTCTTTGCCTCTGGTATAGGGAACAACGCAGTAAGCGCAAAAATTATTGCAGCCCTCCATAATTGGAATATATCCTTCAGTATACTTTGGTTTTGGCTTAATTTTAAACAAATCAGAGAATTTGATAATTTCTCCATATTCAGCGAATCTTTTTTTATCTTTTTCTAAAATACATCCGGTAAAAATTACTTTTCTATTTTTTAGATTTTTAATTTTATTAAAAACACGGTCTACGGCTGATTGCCTGACAGAGCACATATTAATCACAATTAAATCAGCCTGCTTTTCGTCTTTCGCAGGCTGATGTCCTCTATTTTCCAGAACTGTGGCAATTCTTTCCGAATCA
>CAYOVW010000064.1:0-1751 GCA_964407555.1 uncultured Candidatus Saccharibacteria bacterium | reverse complement strand
TGTTCTTTTCCAATTTTCTGTTGAAAAACCAAAAACAGTTAAAATCTTTACTCCTTTATTTTTACACCATTCACAAAATTCTATTAAATTTTTATAACCCTGCCAATGGCCCTTTAAAGACGGCAATCCCCTTTCTTTGGCCCAGCGCCGATTACCATCAATTATAACACCCAAATGATAGGGAACATTTGTGCAGCCCATATCAAATTAAGAAGTCGCTCTCTATTTTAATATTGCCTGGCAATAGCCAAGGGATTTTATTTCCTAAAAAATAAACGGTTCGGGTAGCGATTTTTGAAAAAAGAATTTTAGGCAAAAAGAATTTTTCAATTGCTTTTTGATATTTTAGAAAATCAGGAAAATTTTTCAAGAGTATTTCAGCAGCCATTAATCCCCAAATTACTCCTCCCCCACTCCAGGGTTTGGTTAAACCAACAGCGTCACCGCAAAGAGTAATTGATGATCGATGTTTTGGGATTATAAAACCCTGAGGAATTAATCCTGATTTGATTTTTTCAATCCGAGGAAGTTTTTTGACTTCCCCTGGTCTATCAATAATTCCATACTCTGTTTCTTTGCCTCGAGGAATTTTCCAAGAAAATCCTCCCCTAGTTGGCCAAACTTCAATATAACTCGAAAAGTTCTTTTCCGGAACAAACCCTTGAATACCCAAACGATATTCCGGTTCTGGCAGTTTTAAACTTTTTCTTACCATAGATTTAGCTCCATCACAACCAATAACTTTGTCAAATACTTTGTCAAATGCAATAACATCTGACATCGTTACATTACAGTTTAATTTGATTTTTGCTCCTGATTTCTGAGCCAGACCAGCTATCAACCTATCAAGTTTAGCATGACTCATCACCAAAAACTTTTTAGAGAAGTTAACATTTATCGTCTTTTTGGGAAAATGAATTAAAACCGATTCTATCTGGTTTTGAATTAAGACCCTGCTCTCTGGAATAAACTCTAAAATCCTTTGAGAGAAAAGGCCGGAACAAATCTCTTTTCCAATTCTTTCTTTTCTTTCAAAAACAGTCACCTGATGACCTTTTTCTGAAAGCTTCCAAGCCAGATACAAGCCATTTATTCCCGCCCCAATAATGGCTACCTTCATAATTATACTCTATTATTATTGGTTCTTTCTCTTGTTGTTTAGCGACAATATAACCTATAGCAAAAGAAAGTAAAGAAATTAAAATAATCCCGATGAATAACGTTATGTCTGATTGATGCTCTTTGACAAATTGAATAATTTTTGATAACATAGTAATGTATGGCAAAGACTAAGGCCGCTGGGGCCACAAAACTAGGAAGAGATTCGCTGCCAAAGTATCTGGGAGTGAAACTTTATGAAGGACAGACCGCTAAACCGGGTAGTATTATTATTCGCCAAAGAGGAACTAAATTCTTAGCTGGAAAAAATGTCAGACGAGGCAGAGATGATACTCTTTACGCGGTTGTTAAGGGAATGGTTTATTTCAAGACAAAAAAAAAGAAACTATTTGATGGGTCTCAGAGGATTGTTAAAATAGTTAATGTCGGCTAACCCTGATAGCTGCTTTGATAAACTCTCTAAATAATGGATGAGGGTTTAATGGCCTTGATTTATATTCCGGATGAAATTGAACCCCGACAAAAAAGGGATGATTTTTAAGTTCAATAATTTCAACTAAGTTTCTTTCCGGATTATTTCCAGCCATTACCATGCCTTTTTGCTCTAAAACCTCTCTAAACCCATTATTTAG
>CAYOVW010000063.1:0-1759 GCA_964407555.1 uncultured Candidatus Saccharibacteria bacterium | reverse complement strand
AAATTTTAATCTTTTAAAAGTCTCAATCTTTTAAAAATTTTAATCTTTTAATTTGTTTTGCTCTTAATTTATTTTTAGGGAGCATTCCAAAAACCGCTTTTTTAAGGACTTGAACCGGGTCTTTTTTGAAAAGAGTTTTAAGAGGTATTTCTTTTAAGCTGCCCAGATAACCCGAATGCCGGAAGTATTTTTTTTGCTCCATTTTTTTGCCAGTAACTTTTAGTTTGGCGACATTTTTTACAATAACAATGTCGCCCATATCTTTATTAGGCGCGAAATCAGGCCTCTGTTTTCCGCGCAACAAAATTGAAATCTCGGCCGCTAATCTGCCTAACACTTTTCCGGTAGCGTCTATTGTATGTGTTTTACGCATCATAAATTGAACTTTGCAAGATTTAAGTTGTAAGTTCTTAAATCTTAAATCTAAACCAACTCTATAATTGCCATCTTAGCTCCGTCAGACTTCCTGGGTCCTAATTTAGTAATTCTGGTGTAGCCCCCTTTTCTCTCTTTGTATCTGGGCGCAATTTCTTCTGTTAATTTTTTTACTATTTTTTTAGGAAAAAATTTTGCTAAAAATCTCCGGGAAAAAAGACTGTTGTTTTTAGCTCGAGTGATTTGTTTTTCAACAAACCCGGCAACCACTTTTGCCTTGATTTCAGTGGTTTTAATTTTCTCTTTTGATAAAAGAGAAAAAGCCAGAGTTTTTAAGAGCGCTTTTCTTTGGTCTTTTTCCCTACTTAATTTTCGTCCTTTTTTTCTTTTTTTCATATTTTTGGGGCTCCCGAACGCCAGCGAAGGTGCGAGAAGAAGATTTATCTTCTTTGAGCTTCTTGGTTTTAACAGAAATCTGAGCCTTTGGTTTTTTTTCAGAGCGCTTCGCTTGCGTAGTCAAAGAGACTTCGTCTCTTTTCGACGCTTCGCTCGCTTTGCTCGCTCGCGTAGTCGAAGAAGCTCTCGCTTCTTCTTCACCTCTCGCTATTCCTCGAGTAATCAAGGAAAAGTGGCTTTTTAAAATCTCTGCCGCTTGGACAAAAGCTTGTTCTGGAGAAATAATTCCGTCGGTTTCAATTTCTAAAAATAACCGGTCATAATCAGTCCTTTCTCCCACTCTCATATTTTCAACCTGATAACTTACTCTTTTTATTGGAGTAAAGATAGCATCAACCGGAATAACTCCCGCTTCTAATTTTTCCCGTTTCTGAATAAAGGATTTTTTTCTTGCTTCCCAGGAAAAATAGCCTATTCCTTTTTCAATCTGAATTTCAATTTCCAGTTCCGCTGACTTATCGGTTAAGCTGGCAAGATAACAGTCCTTATTCACTAATTCTACCTGGCTGGGAAAAACAAAATCAGAGCCCCTTACTTCTCTCTCGCCTTTTACTTTTAAGAATGCTTTCTGGGGTTCGTCAGTGAAGAGCTTAAACCGTAATTGTTTCAGATTTAACACAATTAAAATAACATCTTCTAAAACCCCGGGAATGGTTGAAAATTCATGAGAAATTCCTTTGATTTTCGCCTGGGTTACAGCAGCTCCCGACAGAGAAGAAAGTAAAACCCGACGTAAACTATTGCCGATCGTTACGCCATATCCCGGATAAAGAGCTTCAATCTCAAAAATAGCCTTGTTTCCTTCTTTTTTAATTATTTTTGGTTGGTTGGGTAAAGAAATCATAATAAATTCGATGCTAATATACGAATTGATACTAATTATACTAATATATTCGTATCATTAGTATGCATTAGTATATTGGTATCG
>CAYOVW010000062.1:0-1840 GCA_964407555.1 uncultured Candidatus Saccharibacteria bacterium | reverse complement strand
GTTGGTGGAATTAAATTTAGAACTTCTTGAGTCTTAACTTGTTTTGGTAAGGGCATTTGAAGAATCTTGGCTAATTTTTTTTACTTTTAAAATAATAATTTTCCTTTAACAACTGCATGGTAAGCGATAATATAGCTGGCAGCGTTCCATGACTGCAAGACCACTCCCATTGGTTTTCCTGTTTTGCCGTGCAGCCATTCGTTGAATTCCCAATTCTGTTCTTTGCCGATTTTGTTTGCCTCAGCCAATTTTTCTAATTCTTCCATTGCCTTCTTTCTTTTGTTGGTTTTTATTAAAGCTAAAACGTAGAGTCCACCAACATAAGGCCAAATTCCAGCGTTATGATAATAAAAAGGAATATTTTGCCAGCCTTCTTCTCTGTATAAATCAAGTTTCGGATTCCAGGTCGGATTTGGATAAAATATCGGCGGATTTATGACTTTTACTGGATAAGGAAATGATATCTGTTTTTTTGAGAGATAATCTAATATCTTTTCCTGTTTATTTTTATCGGTTATTTCAAAAAGAATGGCTAAAATATTTGCCAGAACATCACATCGGTCTTCGTAATATTCAAAAGAAAGATAATTAATGTAGTGTTCCCGCAAAGGATAAATAGCCTCTTCAAAAAAAGCTTTATGAGAAGTCCAAAGCAGTTCTTTCCCCTGCTCTTGCGGCCAGAATAATAAATTTATTCTTCTTTTGAGTTCCTCTAAGTTCCTAATGTCCCAGTCTTTATAAGAAGCTGGGTTAAAATTCTTTTCTTTAATCGAAGCAGCCAATTTACTGGCGCATTCCATGGCTTTGTAATAAAGGCAATTGGTATAAAATACTTTTCCTTCTCTTCCTATTGAACCATCCATCCAATCAGAGGCCTCAGCCGTGTTTAACAAACCGCTCTTGTCTGTTACTTGGTAGCTAAGCCAATTAACAGCGGATTTTATTGAAGGCCAAAATTCATTTAAGAATTTCTTGTCGCCTGTTTTGGAAAAATATTTCTCAACTCCAATAATCCACCAAGGATTAGCGTCGGTTGCGTAATACATTAAATCTTTTTTTGGCAGGCGAAGAGGATAAATCCTCTTCTTCACGCTTCGCTGACGCTCGCGTAAATAAAGTACATTTGGAATCTGCCCCAAAGACGTCTGATAATTTCTAAGAGTTTCCAAAGTAAATCTGGAGGTGTCAAGAAGTTTTTTATCATCTAGCAAAAGAGCGCCAAGAATAGTAATCGCCCCGTCTCTTGCCCAGATTGAATTATATTTTCTCGCAGACGCCTTAAACCCCAAATTAGTTGAATTATTTTTTAAAACCTCGATTGCTTTTGAGTAACATTGGTCAATGAGCTTTGTCATAAATTTTCTATTTGTTCTATTGCTAATTTTACCGCTCCGATTACCGGCTCTTGTTTCGGCTGGATAAAATCCGCTCTCGGAGCAAATTTTTTAATTTCTTTTTTTACTTGGGCCAAAACGATTTTGGACTTAAAGACGCTACCGACTAAAACCACGGGAAATTTCTTGTTTCTAAAATTCAATTTTTTAATAGTCAGATTTGCCCTAACCGCTAATTCATTGCCAGCTTGAAATAAAATGTCTTTAGCTGTTCGATCTCCTTTTTCAGCCGCTGTTTCCACTAAAGGAGCAAGCGAAGCAATGGTTTGAACTACTGCTGGTTGGTAAATCTTTTTTATTAAATCTCCTTCAGTTTTGATTTTTAATTTTTTAAAAATAATAGGCCGAAGCAAAGTTTTTGGGATTAATCCGTCAATTGTTAAAAGCCGGTTTTTTTATTTCTTTTTTGTTTTTCTTGTCTCTTTCCAATCCCCCGGCTAAACCAA
>CAYOVW010000061.1:0-1846 GCA_964407555.1 uncultured Candidatus Saccharibacteria bacterium | reverse complement strand
AGGTTTAAAACTAAAAATGAAAAACTAAAAAATAAAAACTACAGAGAAAAATTAAAAAAGATAAAAGATAAAAAATAAAAAGATTTTAGATTTTAGATTATAATTTTTCATTTTTCATTTTAAATTTTTAATTTGACTGAGCCCGTAAGGGCGAAGGAATATGTTAAATAAAACAATTCAAATATTTAGAATTCCTGATCTCCGCAAAAAAATTCTGTTTGTTTTAGGAATTTTTGTTGTTTTTAGAATAATGGCTAATATTCCGATACTCGGAGTTGACGCTCAAGTCCTGGAGAGATTTTTTGGAGAAGCTGAGATTTTCGGCTTTTTAAACTTATTTACCGGCGGCGCCTTGGATACTCTTTCTATTATTATGTTAGGATTAGGCCCTTATATCACCGCGGTGATTATTCTCCAACTTTTAACAATGATTTTTCCCAGATTGCAGCAAATGTATAAAGAGGAAGGCGAAGCTGGTCGTCAAAAATTTAATCAATATGGAAGAATAGCCACTGTGCCCTTGGCAATGCTTCAGGGTTTTGGAATGTTATCTCTTTTGCAAGCCGGGCCGGATCCGGTAGTCGGAGCGCTTTCTCCGTTTATGGTTTTGGTTTGGCTTTTAACAGTAACAGCCGGGTCTGTGTTTTTAATGTGGCTGGGGGAACTTATTTCTGAAAAGGGAATCGGAAATGGAGTTTCGCTTTTGATTTTTGCCGGAATTATTGCCGTGGTGCCAATGGAAATTGGGCATGTTCTTGCTGTTTGGGATCCGGCGATGCTCCCGGCTTATTTGCTTTTCTTTGGCATGGCTTTATTGATTATTGCCAGTGTGGTTTTAATTAATGAGGGCCAGCGCAATATCCCGGTCTCTTACGCTAAGCGAGTAAGAGGAATGAAAATGTACGGAGGCGTCTCCACTTATCTGCCCTTGAAAATTAATCCAGCCGGAGTGATTCCGATTATTTTTGCCTTTTCGCTTTTGCTTCTTCCAAGCATGGTCGCTGCTTTTTTGGCCGAGGTTGGCGGAGCAGTTGGCGCGGCGGCTCAAAGTGTTGAGATTGCTCTTAGAGTTCCCTGGGTTCACGGCGGCTTACTTTTTATTCTGGTAGTTGTTTTTACTTATTTTTATACAGCGGTTACTTTTGACCCCAAGTCTATTGCTTCAAATTTGCAAAAAATGGGCGGTTTTATTCCTGGAGTCAGGCCAGGGCAATCAACAGCCGCTTTTATGTATTATATTTTGAACCGGGTTTTGTTGATTGGCGCTTTATTTTTAGGAACAATAGCAGTAATGCCGGCAATTATTGCCGAGATAACCGGGGTAATGGTTTTTCAATTTTTAGTCGGCGGAGCCGCTTTGATAATTGTAGTTAGTGTTGTTCTGGAAACAATGAGGCAAATTAAAGCCCAGCTTCAAATGCGGGAATATGAGACATTCTAAAATTATAATTTTACTTGGTCGGCCTGGTTGTGGAAAAGGAACCCAGGCAAAACTTTTAGCGAAAAAATTCGGTTTGGAGTATATCGGAGTCGGAGATTTAGTCAGAAAAAGGCAGGAAGTTAAGGATTTTACCGGCAAAAAACTTTTAAGAGTTTCCTGGAAAAAAGGAGAGCTTCTTCCCAGTTTTTTAGTTTCAAGTTTTTGGACCGCTAAGTTTGAGGAATTAAAACAAAATGCCCGAATCGGAACGATTCAGAATTTTAAGCCGAAATTCAAAGGCTTTGTTTTGGATGGTAGTTCAAGGACATTGATTGAATCTCAACTTATAGACGAAGCCTTAAAATGGTATCAGTGGCAGAAAAATGTTAAAATTATTTTAATTAATATTTCTGAAAAAGAATCAAT
>CAYOVW010000060.1:0-1896 GCA_964407555.1 uncultured Candidatus Saccharibacteria bacterium | reverse complement strand
AAAAACTTGATTCTCAATGAACATTGGTTTTTTTACAGACACCTATACTCCCCAGGTGAACGGGGTGGTGTCTTCGATTATTACCCTTAAAGAGGAATTAGAAAAACAGAATCATAAGGTTTATATTTTTGCTCCGAGCGCTCCTGGATATAAAGATAGTTTTAAAGAAAAAGCAAAAACCTTTAGGTTTAGGTCTTTTAAGTTTCTTTTTCAGCCTGAATACCGGGTGGCTCAGCCTTTTTGCTGGAAGTTTTTAAGGCAAATATCAAAAATAAAGCTAGATATTATTCATGCTCATACTCCTCTGATCTTAGGCGTTCTGGCGTTGCTCATTAGCCGTTTGCAAAACCGGCCTCTGGTTTATACCCACCACGCTCTTTACCATGAATATGTAAAAGTGTATTTCTGGAAAGGAAGGCTTTTTCCGCCAAAAGCAGTGAAAAAAATTACCACTGCTTTTTGCAATCAGTGTAATGCTGTAATTGCTCCTTCTTCTAAAATAAAACATTTATTAAAAATAGACGGGGTTAAAAAGAAAATTTTAGAATTGCCCAGCGGAATAAATTTTCAGAATTTTGACCAGCCCTTTTTGTCCCCAAAAAGCAATGATTTTCGCCAGAAACACAATATTCCCGACAAAGCTAAAGTTCTTATTTTTGTCGGTAGATTGGCTAAAGAAAAAAATATTGAGTTTTTAATATCTGTTTTTGAGAAAATTTCTCAGGAATTAGATGATATTTATTTTGTTTTGGTTGGCGATGGACCGCACCGGGGAAAATTAAATCTTTTTGCAAAAAAAATAAATTCAAGCAAAAACATAATTTTTACCGGCTATCTTCAAGGCTTAGAAGTGATAAAATCTTATCAAGCCGCTGATATTTTTATTTATTCTTCTAAAAATGAGACCCAGGGATTGGTAATATTAGAAGCAGCTGCTTCTGGGCTGCCGATTGTCGCTGTTAAGGATTTAGCTTTTAAAAATATTTTAATAGATTCTTTCAATGGCTACTTGATTGTTAATGAAAATGTGAAAGACTTTTCTCAAAAAGTAATCAAAATTTTAAAAAATCCTGAAACGGCTAAAAAAATGTCTCAAAATTCTAAAGCGCTTGCTCAAGAATTTTCCGTTTCAAATCAGGCCAATAAATTAGTTGCTTTGTATCAAAGTTTAATTTAAAGAATTCATATGTTTTGGTTTCATATTTTAATTTTTATTGTTTCGGTTTTACTTCTGTTTTTGTCAAGTGAATGGCTTGTTAAATCTTTAACAAAAATTGCCCGTTTTTTGGGCTGGAGAGAGTTTGTTCTTGCTTTTTTTATTATGGCTTTTGCCGGTTCTCTGCCAAACCTTTTTGTTGGTATAAATTCGGTTTTACGGGGAATTCCCAAGCTTTCTTTTGGCGAAATTCTTGGCGGGAATATTGTTGATTTGACCATTGCTGCGGCTTTAGCAGCAATAATTTCAAAAAACGGTTTAACAATAAAAAGCCGGACCACTCAAGGAACAGCTATTTTTACTTTAATTATCGCTATTTTGCCTTTATTGCTGGTTTATGACAGAGTGTTGTCCAGAATAGACGGACTAATATTGCTTTTCGCTTTTGCTGTTTATACTTTTTGGCTTTTTTCAAAAGAAGAAAGATTTACCAGGGTTTTTGAAGAAACAGAAAAGACAGTTTGTCTCAAGGACATTCTTAAAAATCTGGGAATTCTGTCAGGTTCTTTAATTTTGCTTCTTTTATCTGCTGAAGGAATAGTTAGATCAGCGGTCTTTTTCTCTGGTGCCCTGAATGTCCCAATTGTTTTAATTGGGATTTTAGTTGTTGGCATGGGCAATGCTTTGCCGGAAATCTTTTTCGGCATTCAAGCCGCTAAAAAAGGCGATGACTGGATGGT
>CAYOVW010000059.1:0-2135 GCA_964407555.1 uncultured Candidatus Saccharibacteria bacterium | reverse complement strand
AAATGAATTCTTTTTTTAAATTCTTGAATTTTTTCCCGCAATAGCGGGTATTTTTTTAATCCAGAATCTTCTGCTAATATTCTTTTAGCTGCTTGTCTGGTTTTTTCAACCAGAGAGATATCTGTTAAAGAGTCCATTACTAAATCAGGAATTCCTGACTGTCTCTGGCCGAGAACTTCTCCCGGTCCTCTGATTTTCAAATCTTGTTCCGCCAGTTCAAAGCCGTTTTTGGAAAATATCAAAGCCTTAAGCCGTTGAAAAGTTTTTTGAGTCGGCGAGTCGGTAAATAGAAAACAAAATGACTGGATTGTTGATCTGCCGATTCTGCCTCGGAATTGGTGAAGTTGAGCCAAGCCAAATCTTTCCGCGCCTTCAATGAGCATTATTGTCGCGTTCGGGATGTCAATGCCGACTTCTATCACTGAAGTTGAAACCAAAATATCAGTTTCTTTTTGTTTGAATTTTCTCATTATTTCTTCCTTTTCTTCAGTTTTCATTTTCCCATGAAGCATTCCTATTTTAAGGTCCGGGAAGACTTGTTTTGATAATTTTTCATATTCTTCTTTTACCGCTTTTACCTCGGACCACAACAGATTGTTTTTATTTAAGTCTTTTTCAGAGATTTCAATAGGTTCAATTCTAGGACAAATAACGAAAACTTGCCTTCCTTGTTTAACTTCTTTTCTTATAAACTGATATGCTTTATTTCTTTCTTTTGGTGAGATTATTTTAGTAATTATTTTTTTTCTTCCTTTGGGAAGCTCAACAATCAAAGACAGATCTAAATCGCCGTAAATAGTCAAAGCTAAAGTTCTGGGAATAGGCGTAGCGGTCATTGACAGCATATGGGGGACAGGAGGCGATTCTTTTTCTGTTGCCTGGCAAAGCCGGGCGCGCTGTTCTACGCCAAATCGATGTTGTTCGTCTAAAACCACCAAAGCCAATTTTCCAAATTTAACTTCTTTTTGAATTAAAGCATGGGTGCCGATTAAAAGATCTATTTCGCCGGCCCTTATCTTTTCCAAAAGTTTTTGCTTGGAGATTTTAACAGCCTGCCATTTTGATTCTTTAAAGATTATTTTGCTCTCCTTTCCTGTTAGCAAACCAATGTTTAAATTAAAGCTTTTTAGAAGCTTGGAAACTTCTTGAAAATGCTGTTTGGCTAAAATTTCTGTCGGCGCCATTAGCCCCGTTTGATATCCGGCCTTGGCTGTGTTTAAAGCGGCCATCGTGGCAACAACTGTTTTTCCGGAACCAACATCGCCCTCAAGCAAACGATTCATGGGCCAGGGTCTTTCAAGGTCTTTTAGTATTTGCCAGATGGATTTTTTCTGACAGCCGGTTAACTTGAACGGTAATTTTTTAACAAAACTTTGGATAAGTTTTAAGTCAAGAGGAATAGATATTGCTTTTTCTTTAGCTAATTTTTGTTTTTCCCTTAAAATATAAAGCCCGATAAAGAAAAGACTTTCAAAGGCAAATCTTTTTTTTGCTTTTTTGGCCAGAATCAGAGAGTCAGGAAAATGAGCCTGCCAAAGCGCTTTTTGAAACAAAGGAAGTTGATGCTCTTTTCTTAATTTCTCCGGCAAGGGATCAGGAATTTTGTCTCCAAGCTCTGTTAAAACAAGCTTTATAATATAACGAAGCCATTTTGACGACAATCCTTCAGTTTCCGGATAAACCGGTATTAATCTTCCGGTATGAGTGAGTCCCTCGCCAGAATATGTTTTGGCGAGGGAAGAGATTTTCTCATAAGCCGGGCTGGAAAGATAAATCTCATCTTTTCTCAAAACTGCTTTTCCGGCCAAACTGACAAAGTCTCCTTTTTTGAGAACATTTATTAAATAGGGCTGGTTAAACCAGACGACCTTTATGGCGCCGGAAAAGTCTCTAACCAAGGATTGGGTTAAAACCATTCTTTTTTTCCAGGTTCGCTTGTTTTCTATTTCCAGAATTTTTCCCTGAATACAACAAGTTTCACCAAGTTTTACTTCTGAAATCGGGATTATTTTTGAAAAATCCTCATATCTATGAGGAAAATGAAAGAAAAGGTCGCGGATTGTTTTAATCCCTAATTTTTTTAGTTTTTTTTGATATTGAGGGCCAATCCGAGGAATTTCTTCAATAGGAGTAGA
>CAYOVW010000058.1:0-2290 GCA_964407555.1 uncultured Candidatus Saccharibacteria bacterium | reverse complement strand
CCCGTTAGATTTACCAAAAGCCGAAGAGAGGATTTGCACCCCCAACCTTCGCTTTACAAAAGCGCTGCTCTGCTATTGAGCTACTTCGGCAAGAATCTAACGGGGCGAGCAAAACCGTTGCTCTGCCATTGAGCTACCCGGGCATATCAATATCTTTGTCTTCCTGATTAG
The DNA here is from genome assembly GCA_964407555.1 of uncultured Candidatus Saccharibacteria bacterium. Lineage (GTDB taxonomy): Bacteria > Patescibacteriota > Minisyncoccia > Minisyncoccales > RBG-13-42-11 > JAHXGL01. Next base: position 2,119 of record CAYOVW010000058.1, on the reverse strand, counting down.
CTGTCTTTTTTATCTCCTGCCAATATTTATCGCTTTGCTCGGCTCTTTTCTTTTGAGACTGCTCTCTTAATTCCTGCAGCCAGGCGCTGGTTTTATTTTCTACTTTCAAAATTAAAACCCTAAAACGGGAAAGTATCCTTTGAAGCAGAGTTTCTCTAAAAGAAATCTTGAAAAAAGACAGGTTCTTTATTCTTCTGAATAATTTTGAAAAAGCTTCTCGCGGCTGGCAAGAGACATTTTCCGGCAATTCAGCCAATGCTGGAATTTTCCGAAATAAAATTATTCCCATGCCGATTATGCTGCCAAATAAAATTATAGTTGCAACTAATTCCATTATGATTTTATTTATTTTAAATCTCGTGTCTGGCAAACCGCCTTACCACAATATTCTCCCCAAACTTGGCAATGTGTTCATCAACCAAATCCTTAACTGTTTTTCTGCCATCTTTTATCCAGGGCTGAGACATTAAACAAATTTCTTTTTTATATTTTTCTAATTTTCCAGCAACAATTTTGTCAACTATTTCTTGAGGTTTGCTTTTGTCAACAATCTGTTCCTGATAAATTTTTCTCTCAGCGCTCAAAAGCTCTTCGCTAATATCCTGCTCCTTTATAAATAAGGGTTTCATCGCTGCAATCTGCAAACATAGCTCCTGGGCTAATTTTTGAAAATCTTGTCCTTTAGCCACAAAATCTGTTTGGCAGCGAAGCTCTAAAAGAACCCCGATTTTCTTATTTGGATGAAGGTAGCTATGGACAATTCCTTGCTTTGCTTCTTTCTCTATTATTTTCCCAGCTAAATCCCGTCCCATTTTTCTTAAAACTTCCTTTGCTTTTTCTAAATCGCCTCCTGCTTGCTCTAATGCTTTTTTGCATTCAGTAATAGAAACATCTGTCTCCTCTCTTAATTGTTTAATTTGTTCAATAGAGATCATGTTTTTCATTTTTTAGCTTTTGCGCTTAGAATCGTTTCTTTAACTTTTTTAAGAACATATCTTATTGAACTGACAGCATCATCGCTCCCCGGAATAGGATAATCAGCCAAATTTGGGTCAACATTAGTATCAGCCACTCCAATAACTCTAATCCCCTTCATTCTTGCTTCTTTCATTGCTAAAGCGTCTTTTCTCATATCCAAAACAAAAATTGCGTCCGGCAGTATTTCTAAATCTTTTATTCCGCCAAATCTTTTCTCCAAACCTTGCAGTTCCCGATCAATTTTGGCTTTTTCTTTTTTGGTATATTTTTCCAGTTCGCCCTGTTTTCTCTTTGCTTCTAATTCATTAAAATATTTCACTCTCTTTCTGATAATTTCAAAATTAGTCAAAGTCCCTCCAATCCATCTTTCATTAACATAAGGCAAACCGCATTCTTCAGCTGTACTTTTGACTAAATCCTTTGCCTGAATTTTTGTTCCCACTAAAAGTAAAATTTTATTTTCAGAAATTATTTGTCTTATAAAATCCAAAGCTTCTCTGAATTTTTCAACTGTTTTTTCCAAATCAATAATATGAACCGTATTTCTGGTCCCATACAAATATGGCTTCATCTTGGGATGAGTTCGCGATGTCCGATGACCAAGATGCAAACCCGCCCGAATCATCTCTTCAGCGTCAAGCTTTACTCTGTTAGAAATCTTATTTCTAACAAGTTTAACATTTTTTATTTTTACCCCATTAGAAACAATAGATTTTCCAACGGCGCTTGCTTTCTTTTTTGTCTCCGTCATAAATTATGTTATTCAACTTACCATATCTCAAATTAATGTCAAGATTTCCTGTGCCTAAAGGGGTCAGACCCCTTTAGGCGCTGACCCCATAGAGCAGCATCATACATCAGCTTGTATTTTTAAAAAATCCTGCTACAATAAATAAAAACATGAAAAAAGACATCCATCCTAAATACTATCCAGACGCCAAAGCCGCTTGCGCTTGCGGCAATACTTTTACTATTGGCTCTACTAAGGAATTCATTAAAACCGAGATCTGTTCAAAATGTCATCCGTTTTACACCGGAAAAGAAAAAATTGTTGACGCTATGGGAAGGGTAGAAAAATTCCGAAAACGTTTGGCGAAAAAACAACCCTCGACAAAGAAATAATTACTGCGTGACGAAAACT
>CAYOVW010000057.1:0-2327 GCA_964407555.1 uncultured Candidatus Saccharibacteria bacterium | reverse complement strand
ATTGTTAACCAAAACTTAGATTCATTTGCCGATTTCAAAGAATAGTGAAAAAATTTGTCGTTTTTCATTTTTATTTTTTCATTTTTATTTTTAAAAAATGCTTCGCATTTTTTATAACTTAAATTCTTTTCTATCTTTGAACTCAGCCTGCTTCCCGGCATTCCATTGAGCCAAAGGGCGGAGGTAACCACACACTCTTGAATAGACCTCGCAGGGTTGCTTTACTGTACACTTTGGACAAAAAAAGTGTTCTCCTGACAGATAGCCGTGATTCGGGCAAATAGAAAAAGTCGGGGTAAGGGTAATATAAGGTAGGTGAAATTTTTCAAAAATCTTTTTAATTAAATTTTTAACGGTCTGAATGTCAGAAATTCTCTCACCCAAAAAGAGGTGTAAAACACTGCCTCCTGTATATTTGCAAGTTATTTCATCTTGAAGCTTTAAGGCCTCAAACATATCATCAGTATAATTGACGGGAAGCTGAGTGGAGTTAGTATAATATGGTACTTTCTTTGTGCCAGCAGTAATAATATCAGGATATTTTTCTTTATCTTTTAAGCTTAGGCGATAAGAACAGCTCTCTGCTGGTGTTTGTTCTAAATTATAGATATTCCCTGTTTCTTTCTGATATTTAACTAATTTTTCTCTCATAAAATCCAAAATCTCAAGAGCAAATCTTCTTCCTCTTTTTGAAGCAATATTATCGCCGATAAAATTCAAAAGCGCTTCATTCATACCAACCAAACCAATAGTTGAAAAGTGATTAGCGTAATAGGCATTTCTCATTTTCTTTATTCCTTGAAGATAGACCTTAGAATAAGGATACAAACCCTTTTCAATAAAGTTTTCAATGGTTTTTCTTTTGATTTCCAAACTCTCTTTTGCCAAATCCATTATCTCTCCTAATCTTTGAAAGAATTCTTTTTTTGTTTTGGACAAATAGCCAATTCTGGGCAGGCCGATAGTAACCACGCCAATTGAACCAGTATTATTGCCACTGCCGAACAATCCTCCGCCACCCCGGTTGCGAAGCTCCCGCAAATCCAATTTTAATCTACAGCAATTGAAAGAAATTTGGCCTAAAGAATGTATAAAAAGATGGTTTTTTTCAAGTTCAACATCGTAAAATTCTTTTAACTGCTTATATCTTTTGATTTTTATCTTCTTTACTCTTGTTAAATAAATATCACTATTTTTAATCATCAAGCTTTCTTTAGTATGAGCATTGTGTTTCTCCAAAGTATCCAACCCAACCATTCTTGATTTTGTAAGTCCGGGAACTTTAGTAGTAGAAACCGCCATCCACCCTGGAACTCTTTTAGATAGAATTGGATTATTTGTCCATCCGCTTTTTTCTTTAATTTTTGATTTAGCATACTGAAAACGAATTACTTGGCTTCTTTTTCTTAATTTATAAGTAACCGGCTGGCCAATCAAAGAAAAAAGCAGAACCAAATCTCGAGATAGTTCTAAATCATTAAGATGGACTTCTTTTCTTTTTTCGTATCCATCGCCCTTAAAATAAAATTCTAAGAAATTTTTAATAACGCTCGAGGGAGAATTAAATAAAATTTGAGGTAATCTCCCGTATTTTTTAAATCCGCTGTTATATAATTTTCTGGATAAGACTGTATTATAAATGTATAGATAATATGTATTATATCGCGGATCTTGTTTTTCTTTACCATCCAATCCAAAAAGTTTTTTTACTAAGGATTTAATTAAATTTAAATTTTTTATATCTCCTGTCTTAAAAGTAAATTGTAATCCTCTCGGCTCACCGTAATGAGTGTAACTTTTTCTATTCTCAAAAAGATAATTTCCATCAGCTACAAAATAACCTAATATTTTAGCTAAATCTTCATTTAAAATAAAATCTTCTATTTTTTGATATTCTTTAGATAAAATACCATTTGCTTTTTTAAGAGTTGGAAGATAATCTCCTTTTTTAATATCCTTTGCCCATTTCATTTTGATTCCCTCTGATGTATAAACTGCCATCGGATGTTTTAATGAAAATATAGATTTTTTGCCATCTTCAGCGGCAATCTCTACTGCTTTTGTATCATCAATTTTAAAAAATCTTTTTACTGGACTCCATTCCAATTTCAAGGTCTGTGGATTCAATGATAACACCTCTAAATTTCCTTGTTTTTTGCAATCCGACCAACCTTCTTTGTCAAATTTTTCTTTATAATTTTCTACCACTTCTTTAATTGATAATCTTTTTATCTTTTTAGAGTTTCTGATTAAAATCTCTTCTTTTTCATCAATACACATCGAACGTGAATCTTCCGGGTTCATATCCGAATTGATATAATTTGAAA
>CAYOVW010000056.1:0-2411 GCA_964407555.1 uncultured Candidatus Saccharibacteria bacterium | reverse complement strand
CTGAAAGACGAGAAAAAGCAAGGGGAGAAAGAATGCCTTGAGTTTGATGAGAAAAAAGTCCGCTTTAATCCGGAAAGGCATATTATGCTTGAGGAAGCTAAAAAATTAAAGCCAAAAATAAAAGTTGGCCAGGAAATAAAAACAACTTTAAAGGCCCAAGAAGATTATGGCCGAATCGCGGCCCAGACCGCCAAACAAGTAATTATCCAACAAATAAGAAAGGCTGAAAAGGATAGCATTTTCAGCGAATACAAAACAAAGGAAGGAGAAATAGTTTCCGGCATTGTTCAGAGAGTTGAAAACAATAATGTTTTTTTAGACATTGGCAAAACCCTGGGCATTTTATTAAAAGAAGAACAAGTGCCGGGAGAGTTTTATCGGCCGGGTCAGCGGTTTAAGGTTTATATTCTGAAAACAGAAGAAACGCCCAAGGGGCCGGCTGTTTTTCTATCTCGGGCGTATCCTAAAATAATTTCCAAGCTTTTTGAATTAGAGGTGCCGGAAATTGCTTCGGGACAGGTTCAAATAAAATCTTTGGCTCGGGAGCCTGGCTTTCGCTCCAAAGTCGCTGTTTTTAGTAATGATGAAAAAATAGACCCAATTGGCAGTTTAGTTGGCCAAAAAGGAACCAGGGTGGTAGCGGTTATTAACGAGTTAGGCGGAGAAAAAATTGACATTATTGAATGGTCTGAACAGCCGGAAAAACTGATTGCCAATTCTTTGGCGCCAGCCAAAGTTTTAGAAGTAAAGATTCTGCCGAAAAACAGAGCGCTTTGTTTTGTGGCTGAAGACCAGCTTTCTTTGGCTATTGGAAAAGAGGGCCAAAATGTCAGATTAGCGGCAAAGTTAACTGGCTGGAAAATAGATGTCAGGGAAATAAAGGATAAGCAGGAAGATAAAGACGAAGAAGTAAAAAAACCGCGCCTGAAAAAAAGAAAAAACCAGCATGAAAGTTGAGATTCAAAAACTGCCAAAATCAGAAATAGAACTTAAAATTGAAATTCCGGTTTTGGAATTTCAAGCTTTTATTGAAAGAGCTATTTTGAATTTAGGACAAAATATTGAAGTTCCGGGATTTCGCAAAGGAAAAGCGCCAAAGGAAATAATTGAAAGAGAAGTTGGCTGGGATAAAATTTTGAAAATGGCTTCAGAAGCAGCGATAAAAGAAAATTATCTTAAAGCGATTGAGGAAAATAAAATTGAAGCCATTGGCCAGCCGGAAATTACTCTTCTTAAACTGGCGCAAGGAAATCCTTTAGAGTTTAAAGCCAAAGTAGCGATTCTTCCTGATATTTGCCTGCCGGATTATCGGCAAGTTGGCGCTAGAATAAAAAAACAAAAAAATATTACAATAACAGATGAGGAACTCGCCAGATTAAAGGCGGAAAAAGAAAGGATTGAAAGCCAAAGAGTTTGTCAGGAAATTTTAGATAAAATAGCTGAAAATTTAGAAGTTGAGCTCCCGGAAGTTTTGATAGAAGCGGAAAAAAAGCGAATGTTAGAGAGCTTGAAACTTCAGGTTTTCCAAATATTTCAATTCAAAAATTTTGAGGATTATTTAGCCAAAATAAACAAAACAGAAAAAGAAATAATAGATTCTTTTTTGCCGGAAGCTGAAAAAAGGATTAAAAATTTTTTAATCCTGAAAGAGATTGGGAGAAAGGAAAAGATTGAGGTTTCTGAAAGCGAAGTCGAGAACGAGATGAATAAAATTTTAAAAAACTCTTTTGAAACAGATATTGACTTGGAAAGATTAAAAAACTATACTAAAGAAGCAATAAAAAGCGAAAAGGTTTTTAAGTTTTTAGAGAGCTTAGCCCAATAAGATGAATCTTATTCCAACCGTTATTGAAAAAAATCAATATGGCGAGCGCGCCTATGACATTTATTCCCGGCTCTTGAAAGACAGAATTATTTTTTTGGCCGGGCCGATTACCGACGCGGTCGCTAACTCTATTATCGCCCAGATGCTGTTTTTGGCTTCTAAGGGTCCGGATAAAGATATTCAGCTTTACATTAATACTCCGGGCGGGGCGGTTACTTCCGGCTTGGCGATTTACGACACCATGCAGTATGTCAAATGTCCTATTTCCACTGTTTGTATTGGGATTGCTGGTTCAATGGGCGCTACCCTGTTAGCAGCTGGGACTAAAGGAAAACGTTTTGCCTTGCCCAATGCCGAAGTTTTGCTTCACCAGGTGGCTGGCGGTGTGACTGGCCAGGCAGTGGAAATTGAAATTACGGCCAAGCAAATCGTTAAAATAAAAGAAAAACTCAATAAAATTTTAGCCAAGCATACTGGTCAGCCCCTGACAAAAGTGGAAAAAGACACTGACCGCGACTTTTATCTTTCAGCTCAAGAAGCCAAAGAATACGGCATCATTGATAAAGTGATTGGTTAGAAAAGAACA
>CAYOVW010000055.1:0-2492 GCA_964407555.1 uncultured Candidatus Saccharibacteria bacterium | reverse complement strand
CTTCAATTATAGTTTCTCCTTTAGAGATTAGGCCGGCTAAAATTAAAGAAGCGCCTGACCTGATATCTGAAGAGCTTATTTTATTGGTAATTAATTCTCGCTTGCCAAAGATTAAAGCCCGATGAGGGTCAACAATTTCAATGTCCGCCCCCATTTTTCTTAATTCATGCAAATGCTGGAATCGGTTTTCATATAAAGGGTCATGGATTAAACTTTTCCCTTGAGCTTGAGTTAGCAGAACCGAAGTTTGGGGTTGCAAATCAGTATGGAATCCAGGATAGGGAAAAATTTGGATTTTAGTTGCTCTAAATATTTTTGAAGTTTTTACTACAATTTCATCCGGCCCATAGGTACTTAAACCATTTTCATTAATTTCAAATCTTACCCCAATTTCTTTCATCTTTTCCAGAAAAAGAACAAGATGTTCAGAATTGACATTTTTAATCATTCCTTCGCCGCCAGTGACAGCAAAAGCAATCAAGAAAGTGCCAGCTTCCATAAAATCAGAACAAATTGAAAATTCAATTCCAGGCAAGCTTTCTTTTCCCTCAATCTCAATAGTATGAGTTCCGTGTCCTTTAATTTTCACCCCCATTTTTTTTAAAAACATTCCCAAATCTTGAACATGAGGTTCGGCCGCGGCAATTTCAATTTTTGTCTTTCCCTTAGTCAAGGCGGCCAGCATCATTAAAATTTCAGTTGCGGTAACAGAGAATTCTTTAAGAACAACTCTTTTGGAAGTTTCACCTTCTAAATTTTCAGAAATTTCCATGTGGTAAAAGCCTTGTTTCTCATCAATTTTTACTCCAAAATCTTTTAGGGCCTGGATATGAGTAGAAATTGGCCGGAGGCCGATTCTGTCTCCGCCAGGATGGGGAATTTTAATCTTTTTAAATCTTGCCAAAAGCGGACCAACCAACAAAACCGAAACTCTCATTTTTTCAAAAAGATCATAAGGGATTTTTTCAGGATTGATATTTGCCGGATTTATTTTTATCTTTTTTTCCGTTAGCCATTCAATTTTAGCCCCCATCTCTTTTAAAATTTCAATTTGGTCTAAAATATCAGTTGCTCGTGGCAAGTTATCAATAATTGATTCTTGTTTAGTCAATAAAGCAGCGGCTAGAATTACTCCAGCCGAATTTTTGTTACCGGAAATATTTACTTCGCCTTTAAGCGGTATGCCGCCCTGGATTAAAAATTTATTTTCCATAATATTGATATTTATTGATTTTAGTTTAAAATAAAAAACAGAATATGTCAAAGAAAATTAAAAAGATTTATCCTGGGCGAAGTCGAAGGGTTGTTTGTTTAGGCGGCGGCAACGCCATGCCAAAAGCAGTTTTGCAAGGGCTGAAAAAATATCCAGTGGAAATTTCAGTGATTTGCGCCATGCTTGATTCCGGCGGTTCGGCCGGCAGATTAAGAAAAGATTATAATATTATTTCTCCCGGCGACATTCGTCGGGCATTTATTGCTTTAGCAAACACTTCTCCGGCAATTGAAAACCTTTTTAATTATCGTTTTAAAGTCGGCGGATTAAAAGGCCATAATTTTGCTAATCTTTTTATTACGGCTCTGGAGCTTAGCGCTAATAATGGTAAAGAGGATAAATCCTCTTTTTCACGCTTCGCTCGCGCTCGCGTTTATGAAGAAACCCTTAAAGAATTAAATAGAATTTTGAATGTTTCTCATCAGGTATTGCCGGCCACCATTGACAACTCAAATATTTACGCAGTTTTAGAAAATGGTAAAATAATCAGCGGCGAAGCGAATATTGACATCCCAAAACACGATGGAAATTTAAGGATTAAAAGAGTATTTTTAAAACCGAAAGCCAAAGCTTATCCCAAATCTTTAGAGGCAATAAACAAAGCTGATTTAATAATTATTGGACCAGGAGATTTGTATTCTTCTCTGGCTCAGATTTTTTTAATTCAAGGTATTCCAGAAGCTATCAGAAAAAGCAAGGCCCCAAAAGTTTATATTTGCAATTTAATGACTAAATACGGCGAAACAAATAATTTTTCTGTTTCGGATTTTACAAATGAAATTGAGAAATACTTGGGCGGAAACATTGATTATGTGATTTACAATTCCAAAAAACCTTCTAAAGAAAGATTGCAAAAATATAAAAAGGAACATTCCGAACTTTTGAGTTTAGTATCTTTTGATAAAAATTTGTCTCAAAACAAAAAATTTATTGGAACCAATCTTCTTCCTTCCGCTGGGCCGATTGTTCATGACTCAGATAAATTAGTAAAAATTTTACTAAAACTATGCAAGCCCCGTTAGAAATCAAAATAGCGGGGCGACACTAAAAATATGAACAAGAAATTTCTAACGGGGCAAGCAATAATTTTAGCTGCTGGCGAGAGTTCTCGCTGCTGGCCCTTAAATCAAGGTCATAAATCTCAAATTAAAATTTTTGGGCAATCTTTAATTTATTGGACAATTAAAAGCTTGGCAAAAAAAGGAATTAAAGATATTGT
>CAYOVW010000054.1:0-2574 GCA_964407555.1 uncultured Candidatus Saccharibacteria bacterium | reverse complement strand
TCGGAATTCTAATGTCCGAAGCGGAACGATTCGGAATTTTAGGGGAGAAATTTCCGGCCAGGACGCTTTTCATCTTTATGATACTTTTGGATTTCCTTTAGAAATGACAGAAGAAATAGCCCAAGAAAAAGGATTAAAAGTTGATAAAAAAGGTTTTGAACAAGCTTTCAAGAAACATCAAGAAATCTCCCGAGCCGGAGCGGAAAAGAAATTTAGAGGAACTGGCAAAGAAACAACTTATGCCGCGACAAAATTACATACTGCCACCCATTTATTGCACGCCGCCTTAAGAGAGGTTTTAGGAGAACAGGTAAAACAAATGGGTTCAGATATTACTGTTCAGAGATTACGTTTTGACTTCTTCCATTCTCAAAAACTTACCGAAGATGAAATTAAAAAAGTTGAGCAAATAGTTAACCAGAAAATCAAACAGGACTTGGAAGTCAGAAAAGAAGAAATGAAATACGAAGAAGCTTTAAAATCAGGAGCGCTCGCTTTTTTTAGGGAAAAGTATCCGGAAAATGTTAATGTTTATAGTATTGGGAGCTTTTCAAAGGAAATCTGCGCCGGACCGCATGTTAGCAAGACCTCAGAGCTGCGTGGGTTTAAAATTATAAAAGAGGAATCTTCTGGCTCAGGCGTGCGAAGAATTCGCGCTATTTTAGAATAAAAATAAGCCGAATTCTTCTTACTCCTTTGCTTCGCTTAGGAGTAAGAAGAATAAAAGCAATTTTAACATGAGCAAAAAAGTAATTGACATTTTTCCTCCTGACATTAAACGCCCTTTACATGTAAAAGGCGGGCCAGACATTAAATTTAAAGAATTAGAAAGAAAAACAGCTAAACCAAAGCGAGAATTTCCAAATAAGACATTAAAGTTCCGAATCGTTCCGATTCAGGCATGGCTAATTTTAGGATTATCAGCTTTAGTTTTGCTCGGAATTTTTGGTTTTTTCGCTCTGCCTAAAGCATTGATAGAAGTTTGGCCAAAAACAGAAATCCAGACCTTTAAGACAGAATTAAAAATTGAAATTCCGAATCGTTCCGATTCGGACATTGAAAAAGGCGTAGAAATGCTTGATTTTGAGAATAAGGTTATTCCCGGAGAAATTTTTAGAGAAAAAAGAACAGTTGCTGACGTTTTTTCTTCTTCAGGCAAAGTTTTAGAGCAGGGAAAATCCGAAGGAATAATAAGGGTTTTTAATAATCACTCATTTTCTTCTCAATCTTTTATCGCCAGAACTCGTTTTATGTCAGCTGAAGGGAAAGTGTTCCGAACGCCGTCCAGAATAACTGTTCCGGGCAAACGTCGCAAGGGAGGAAAAATAATACCCGGCTATATTGATATTAGGGTAATCGCCGATGCCCCGGGACAGGAATATAATATTGGGCCTTCTACTTTTTCTATTCCCGGATTGGTTGGGACCGCGCTTTTTGTTAATTTTCATGCTGAATCTTTTGAACCAATGACCGGCGGTTTTTCCAGAGAAGTGATTCAGGTGACCGAACAAGATTTAGAGAAAGCGGAAAACATTTTGAGCGAAAGAGCGAAAAAAGAAAGTCAAGCTTTTTTTGCAAATAAAATAAGAGAAAAAGAGCCAATGGGGTTTGTTTTTTTCGACCAGGCGATTCAGACCAAGATTATTGAAACTTTTTCTTTGGCTGAGCCGGGAATGGAGATGGAAAATTTTAATTTTCGAGTTAAGGCTGAATCAAAAACTTTAATTTTCAAAGAACAAGATTTAAAAGATTTTGCTAGAGAATTTATTGAGACCCAAATTCCCGAAGGAAAACAGATTCATCAGCCGAGTTTAAAGATAGATTATTCTTTAACAGACTTTGATTTGGTTCAAGGTGAAATGAGCCTTGCTTTAGAAATTACTGCAAAAATTTATCCTGACATTAACATCCCGATTTTAGAAAATGCGCTTAAAGGAAAGTCATTATCCGAAACTAAAGATTTTTTGGAAGCAAAGCCGGAAATTATTAAAGCCAAGCCAGAGTTTTGGCCATTCTGGGTAAATAGAGTGCCTGAAAATTTAGACAAAATCGAAATTAAATTAAAATTCGGGGTTGAAGGTGTTGACTAATTTATTATTTCTGTTATCTTATTAATACGTGCTTAAAGAATACTTCGCATTCTTTTCGACGCTGCGTTCGCTGCGCTCACTTGCGTGAATAAAGAAAAAATAAGAAAATCTGGAATTGTTTTAGAAGCGCTGCCTAGCGCTCATTTTCTGGTAAGAACAGAGGATGGAGAAGAACTTCTCTGTTATTTGGCGGGCAAATTAAGAATATATCGGATTAAGATTTTGCCCGGAGATAAAGTGACAATAGAAACAACTCCTTATGATAAAAAAAGAGGCAGGATTGTTTATCGCGGGAAATAAGATAAATATATGAAAGTAAGGTCATCAATAAAAAAAATTTGTAAAGATTGTAAAACCGTCAGGCGCAAAGGCCGCGTTTTTGTGATATGCAAAAATCCTAAACATAAACAAAGACAAGGATGAGCGCTTTGCTAAAATCAAAAGTCAAAAATCAAAAATCAAAATTACAAATTAAAATTCAAAA
>CAYOVW010000053.1:0-2635 GCA_964407555.1 uncultured Candidatus Saccharibacteria bacterium | reverse complement strand
TGAAGATAGTTTTTACTGGCGGCGGCAGCGCTGGCCACATTATTCCAATTATTGCTATAACAAGAGAGATAAGGCGATTCTATTTGGGAGAACAAAAAAAGCTTCAATTCATTTATTTTGGCCCGAAAGATGAATTTAGCTCGATTTTGCTTTCCCAAGAAGGAATAAAGATAAAATATATTTTAACCGGAAAAATCAGAAGGCACCTTAATTTGAAAAGTTTTTTCCAAAACTTGGCTGATATCTTGTTCAAAATTCCGCTCGGCACTTTTCAAGCATTTGTTCATCTCCTGTTTTTAAATCCTGATCTTATTTTCAGCAAAGGCGGATATGGTTCAGTGCCAACAGTAATTTCCGGTTGGATATTAGAAACGCCGATTCTTCTGCACGAATCAGATTCTGTTCCTGGTTTGGCTAATCGGTTTTTAAGCAAGTTTGCCCTAAAAATCTTTGTTTCTTTTCCAGGGACTGAATATTTTCCGCTCGAAAAAATGATTTTGACCGGCAATCCAATAAGAAAGGAAATTTTAGAGGGTTCAGAAGAAGAGGCAAAAAAATTGTTTAAATTAAAAAGAGAAAAGCCTTTAGTTCTAATTTTGGGCGGTTCGCAGGGAGCTCAAAGAATTAATGATAAAATTCTGGAAATATTACCAGAGCTTTTGGAAAACTTTGAGATAGTTCATCAATGCGGAGAAAAAAACTTCAAACAAGTTAAAGCTGAAAGCGAAACAGTCATTCCTAAAACAGATTCCGGGCAGGACTTAAAAAAGCATTATCATCTTTTTCCTTTTCTAAGAGAAGAAGAGATGAAGCAGGCTTATCAGACCGCAGATTTAGTTATCAGTCGAGCCGGCGCCGGATCTATTTTTGAACTTGCCGCTCTTGGCAAGCCAAGCATTTTGATTCCATTGCCAGAGTCAGCTCAAAATCATCAAATAAAAAACGCCTATGCTTATGCTGGAAACGGAGCTTGTTTGGTTATTGAAGAGAATAATTTTACGGCCCACTTTTTTCTGGGAAAATTAAAACATCTTATTTCTCATCTGGAAAAATTAGAAAAAATGAGTTTGGCGGCTAAGGAATTTTCCAAACCTCAGGCAGCTAAAATAATTGCCGAACATATTACTGGCTATTTGACTTCCTGAGCTCAAAAGATTTCTGTTACTATGACTAAAGAGGGATTTAAATTTATAAGACCAGGCGAAGTCCGGGTCAGAATTGCGCCGTCTCCTACCGGATTCTTACATATTGGTTTGGCTAGAACCGCTCTTTTTAATTATCTCTTTGCCAAAAAACATCGGGGAAGTTTTATTTTAAGGATTGAAGATACTGATGCGGAAAGATCCTCTCCAGAGTTTGAAAAAGATATTTTAGAGAATCTAAAATGGCTGGGAATACAATGGTCTGAAGGCCCGGATGTTGGCGGGGAACATAAACCATACCGGCAAAGCGAGAGAATAGCTATTTACACTAAATATCTAAAAAAATTATTAGATGAAAACAAGGCTTACTATTGTTTTTGCTCAAAAGAAGAAATAGAAGCCCAAAAACAATATCAAATGTCAATTGGCAAAATTCCTGGTTATAACGGAAAATGCGCTTCGCTCCCTGAGAAAGAAGTAAAAAAATATCTGTCTCAAAAAAAAGAATCAGTAATCAGAATTAGAACTCCTCGCCACATTAAAAAAATAGTATTTAATGACTTAATTAGGGGGCGTTTGGAGTTTGACACTGAGCTGATGAGAGATATGATTATTGCCCGCCCGATTTCGCCTGCGGCTTCAGTCGCAGGCGGGCGGGCTAAAAACTTATTATCTCCTTTGTATAATTTTGCCGTAGTAATTGACGACTTTGAAATGAAAATCACTCATATCATAAGAGGAGAAGAGCATATTTCCAATACCCCAAAACAAATTTTAATTCAAGAAGCTTTGGGGTTCCCTCAACCAAAATACGCTCATTTACCTTTAATTTTAAGCCCGGATCGAACCAAATTAAGCAAAAGACACGGCGCAACCTCTGTCTTGGAATACAAAAAAGCTGGTTATTTGCCAGAGGCTTTGATTAATTTTATGGCTTTCTTGGGTTGGAATCCCGGAACAGAAAGGGAGATTTTTTCAATGGCTTCTTTGTCTAAAGAATTTTCCATAGAAAGGGTTCAAAAAGGAGGGGCAATTTTAAACATAAAAAGATTGGATTATTTGAATGGTTTTTATATCCGCCAAAAATCTATTGAGAGATTAACCGAGCTCTGCCTTCCTTGTCTTATTGAGGCCGGGTTAATTATTAAACAAGATGAGAAATTCAAGATTAAGGAAACCAAAGAAGAAATTTCTTTGGAAACTTTAAAAAAAATTATCTCAATTTATCAAGAAAGATTAAAAAAGCTGTCAGAGATTTCTGAATTGACTGATTTTTTCTTTAGAGATAAACTAAAATATGATAAGGATTTATTAAGGTGGAGAGAAATGACGGATAAAGAAATTAAAAACTCCCTTGATAACTTGGAAAAAATATTATCTAAAATAAAAAGAGAAGATTTCAATAAAGAAAACTTAGAGAAGATTTTGATGATAGAGGCTGAAAAAGCGGGAAATAGGGGAGCGCTTTTATGGCCCTTGAGAGTAGCTTTAAC
>CAYOVW010000052.1:0-2652 GCA_964407555.1 uncultured Candidatus Saccharibacteria bacterium | reverse complement strand
TATTATTAATGGAGGAGCACATGCTGGAAATAACTTAGATTTTCAAGAGTTTATGATTGGGCCGCAATTTGAAGATTTTAGCCAAAACTTACAGGTTGGTTCAGAAATTTACCATACTTTAAAAGAAATTTTAAAAAAAGATTTTGGGGAAAGCGCGATTAATGTTGGCGATGAAGGCGGTTTTGCGCCTCCGATAAAAGAACCGGAAAAAGCTTTAGATTTAATAATGGAAGCAATTCAAAAATCCGGTTATGAAAATAAGGTAAATATTGCCCTTGATGTGGCTGCTTCTGAGTTTTACAAGGACCAAAAATATAGAGCAAGAAGCTGTGATGAAATGGTTGAATATTATTTAGAATTAATAGAAAAATATCCAATAACATCAATTGAAGATCCTTTTGATGAAGATGATTTTGAAGGATTTAGCATTTTGACAAATAAATGTGGGGATAAAGTTAGCATTATTGGTGATGATTTATTGGTTACTAACATTGAAAGAATGAAACAGGCGCAAGAGAAAAGGGCGTGTAATGGGTTATTGTTAAAAGTTAATCAAATAGGAACGATAACAGAAACAATTGAAGCCGCTAAATTAGCGCAATCGTATGATTGGAAAATAATGGTTTCGCATCGGTCTGGCGAAACAAATGATGATTTTATTGCAGATTTAGCGGTCGGTATCAGCGCTGATTATATTAAATCAGGCGCCCCAGCCCGCGGTGAAAGAGTGGCTAAGTATAACCGACTATTGAAAATAGAACAAGAATTATGGCGAAATTAATTTTACTAAGACATCTTCAGTCTCAATGGAATCTGGAAAATAAATTTACCGGCTGGACAAATATTCCTTTAAGCAAGGAGGGGATTGAAAGCGCGAAAGAGGTTGCCAGAAAACTTGTTGGTTTTAAAATTGATAAGGTTTATACTTCGCCGTTAATCAGGAACAAAGAAACCGCTTCTTTAATTTTAGAAAATCTTGGCAAAAAAGATATACCGATTGTTGTTGATAGGGCATTGGACGAGAGAAATTATGGAAAATTGCAGGGACTAAATAAAGACGAGGCGAAAGCAAAGTATGGAGAAGAGCAAGTTAAATTATGGAGAAGGAGCTGGGAGCAGGCGCCGCCGGAAGGGGAGAGCTTGAAAGATGTTTTTAATAGAGTTGTCCCTTTTTATAAAAAATATATTAAAAAAGATTTAGAACAAGGAAAAAATGTTTTAGTGGTTGCCAGCCATAATAGTTTGAGAGCTTTGGTTAAACATATTGAAAAAATATCAGACCAAGAAATTATTAATCTGGAAATTACAACAGGAGAACTGAAGAAATATGATTTTGCAAAAATTTAATTTTTATAATTTTTATGCTATTTAAATCAATTGAAAATCCTCAATTGATACCAGAAGCAGTTTTAAAGACAGAAACAGAGCTTGAACCAGAGGAAACAGTAACAATAGAAACTATAGCTAAAAAATATGGGCTTGAAATTGAATTTATTGAAAAAAATATCAACAAAAGAAGCATACCAAAAAATCTAAAAAGATTAAGAAATCATTTAAAAAATTTAGAAGATAGTTTTTCTAAACAAGAAATTAAGAAAATAGTTAAAAAATACCCAAAGATTTTGAAGTATAAAGATGAGACAGTTAATAAGTATTTTAAAGATTTAGAAAAAAATTTAAATTTAAGAAAAGGGTATAATTTTTCTAAAGAGGAAGTCAAAAATCTAATTGTGAGCGAACCAATAATTGCGACCTATAGTTTCAAAATAATTAATGGTCGTTTAGAAAAATTAGAAAACTATTTTTCTGAAGAAGAAATTAAGAATATAATTAAAGAATGGCCAACGATCTTGAAATACAAAGCTGAAAGAATTGGAAAATCAATTGAGTGGATACATCAACATGTTCCTAAAATCAACTTAGTTGATTCGCCTAAAAAATTAATATTCAGCGTAAAAACTTTAGAAAAGCGGCGATTAGCCCTTGAATTATTAAAATATCCCTATGAAGAATATCATCAACCTTTATTTTGTTCAGAAGATAAATGGCAAAATTTTATAGTTCAAGAAATGAAGGCAATTATGAAAAAGGAAAACAAAAAATGATAAAAAAACAAAAAAGAATTTACCCTTCTTCTTTTTCAAAAAAAGGGGGCGGGGTCAAAGAAAAAAATAAGAAAAGGTGGATGTACTTAGACTATGCGGCCACTACTCCGGCTGACTCGCGAGTAATTAAAGCAATGTTGCCATATTTCACTGAAAAATTTGGCAACACAATGTCTTTGCATGGTTTTGGACAAGAGGCAAAGCAGGCTCTGGAACAAAGCCGGGAAGCAGTGGCTGATTTAATGGGGGCTAAGCCAGGGGAAATAATTTTTACCAGCTCGGCTACTGAAAGCAATAATTTAGCTTTGAAGGGGGTGGCTTGGGCCAATCAGAACAGGGGCAAGCATATTATAATTTCTTCAATTGAACATCCCTGCATTATGGAAACCGCTAAATGGCTGGAGAAACAGGGATTTGAAATAAATCGTTTGCCGGTTGATAAATATGGAATGGTTAATCCTTTAGAGGTTAAAAAAGCAATTAGAAAAAATACAATTTTAGTTTCCATAATTCACGCTTCAAACGAAATTGGCACTATTCAGCCGAT
>CAYOVW010000051.1:0-2717 GCA_964407555.1 uncultured Candidatus Saccharibacteria bacterium | reverse complement strand
TTTGCTGAATCCTCGGTAATTTTATCTCTGCTTTGATAAGCAGTCCGACCAGCCAGCTCAATAAGTTGAATCGGGTCATTACCATCCAATCCCGCCATTACTGCCAAAATCCGATAACCACCCCTGTTTTTTAAAATCTCTGCCATACTAAACCTCTTTTTTTGTTTTATTATTTATTAGTTGTGAAAGAACGACCTTTTTAATTTGGGAAAAAACCTCTTCAATCGGTCTTTCACCATCTATAATATTAACATTTTTAAATCTTTTAGAAAGATTTTCATAATTTTGCCAGACCCGTGTTAATATTTCTTCTTTTTCAAAAAGCTCAATATGAAAACGAGCACTTTCCATTCGTTCAAAACAAATCTTCGGAGAAACTTTAATAATAAAAGTAATATCAGGTAAAATAAATTGCTTATTAATTTCAACAAGCCATTCTGCATCTTTTATTTCTACCGCACCATAAGCAATAGTAGAAAAAAAATAACGATCAGTAATTACTATAATGTCCTTTTTCAATAATGGTATTATTTCTTTTTCTAAATGATATGCCCTGTCGGCTGAAAATAAAAGTTGAAGACACTCATGACCACTCTTCCAATCGCTAGTAAGTCGACTACGAACAAGCCCGCCAATCATACTATTAGTTGGTTCTCTTGTTAAATAAGCTACAGGTTTTTTAAAATCTTTATTAAACCAATCATAAAGTCTGCTTGCCTGGGTAGTTTTACCGGAACCATCTATTCCTTCAAAAGCAATAAATTTTCCTGGATAAAAATTCTTTTGCATTTAATTGCCATAGGTGCAACCTATGGTTTTTTGTTAAATTTTTGGCAGAGTAAGTTTTTCTTGTTTTTGATATTTGCCTTTTTTATCAGCATAAGAAATTTGGCAAATCTGACTGCCTTTTAAAAATATGACCTGACAAATTCCTTCGTTAGCGTAAATTTTGGCCGGCAAAGGAGTGGTATTGCTAATTTCAATAGTAACATAGCCAATCCACTCTGATTCTAATGGTGTTACATTTGCCACAAGACCGCATCTGGCATAAGTTGATTTTCCGAGACATATCCCTAAAACTTCTCTTGGAATCCTAAAGTACTCCACGCTTCTGCCCAAAACAAAAGAATTTGGCGGGATAATACACTCTTTGCCTTTAAAATCAATAAATGATTTAGGGTCAAAATTTTTAGGGTCAACAATCGCATTGTTAACATTTGTGAAAATTTTAAATTCATCGGCTATCCGAAAATCATAACCATAAGAAGAAAGGCCATAAGAAATCACCCCTTTTCTAATCTGTGACGATTTAAAAGGGGTAATCATTTTATACTTTTTAACATATTCTTTTATTTCTCTATCTGATAAAATCATGAATCTATCACTTAATTTCAATTCCCATGTTTTTGGCTGTGCCTGCGATTATTTTTATTGCTTGTTCAATATCATCAGTATTTAAGTCAGGCATTTTTTGCTTGGCTATTTTTTTTAATTCTTCCTTGGTAATTTTAGCCACTTTGGTTTTGTTTGGTTGGCCTGAACCTTTCTCAATACCAGCTGCTTTTTTCAGCAACTCCGAAACCGGCGGCTGTTTCAAGATAAAATCATAAGTCCGGTCTTGATAAGCGGAAATTTCCACCGGAATTTTAAAGCCTTGATTATCTTTTGTGGCTTCGTTAAATTTCTGACAAAATTCAGCGATATTCAGGCCGTGCTGAGCCAAAGCCGGACCAACCGGCGGTGCAGGTGTCGCTTGTCCTGCCGGGATCTGAAGTTTTATTATTGCTTTTATTCTTTCTGGCATAATTAGTGAAGAAAACACCCAGCCCTCTATACTTATAATTATATTTTTGAATTTACAAAATGTTTTTAAGTATTATAAAACTAAACTATAACAATGTGATTAGAGAGCGGGGTTGTTTTCGGAACGATTAAATCTTTTTGATTTGCAGCGAATCCAGCTCAACCGGCGTATCCCGGCCAAACATATTGACCAAAACCTTTATTTTTCCTCTCTCCTCATCAACCTCTGAAACCTTAGCGTCGAAATCCTTAAACGGGCCGTCAGTAATTTTCACTGAATCGCCATCTTTAACCTCTATTTTATATTGGGGTTCTCCCGCGCCTATTCTCTTTTTCAAATTTTCAATTTCCTTAATTGAAACCGGAATCGGGGTAGTTCCAGCTCCGATAAAACCGGTTACATTAGGCGTGTTTCTGGCTATATACCAGGAATCATCAGTAACAATCATTTCCACCAAAACATATCCGGGATAAATCTTTTCTTCAATCACTTTCCTTTTGCCGTCTTTTATTTTAATCTTTTTTTCTTTGGGCACCAAAACATTAAAAATCTTATCTTCCATGCCCAAAGCCTCAACTCTTTGCTTCAGATTCTTAGCAACCGCGTCTTCATAACCAGAATAAGTGTGTAGGACATACCATTTTTTTTCTTGTAAAATTTGCTGTTTAGGCATTATAGTATAAATTCTCTAATTAGAAAAGTAAACAGAACATCAAGTCCGCCTAAATAAATAGCAACCACTATTGAAGCCCCGATTACAATCAAAGTATATTTAATGATTTCTTCTCTGGTTGGCCAGTTCACTTTCTTCATTTCTAACTTAACTTCTTTCAAGAAAGTAATAATTCTATTGGGAATATTCGCTAAATTCATGTACGCAAACTTCGCCCTACCCTAGTAGTCGATGAAAACG
>CAYOVW010000050.1:0-2720 GCA_964407555.1 uncultured Candidatus Saccharibacteria bacterium | reverse complement strand
AAGTTTACTGTCCAAAAGACCCTGTCTTTTGGAAGTTCATTTTTTAGATAACTCTTCCAATGTAAGCGGTTTTTCTCCTTTTCCTTTCCCCTCTTCTCTTTCTTTCATTGCTATTTCCTTTTCCTTCTGCTTCCTTTCTTTCTTGGTTAACTTCCTTAAAACATCAATTATTTCTCTACCTTTATAATGCCCGCAGTTAAGACAAACGGTATGGGGTAAAACTGGTTTTTTGCATTTGGGACAAAAAAATAGAATTGGCTCTTTAAGAAAAATGTGCGCTCGCCGTTGATTCCTTCTTGATTTTGTTTTTCTTTGCTTGGGAACAGCCATGTTTTTTCAAGTATTTCTTTTTTGTATTTTAACAGAATAAAGTTTATCTGTCAAAAATATGGGGCCAGAAAATCAAAACCCCAATAACAATAGATCCAATTGCCGCTAAAAGCGCTGCTCCGGCCATTATATCTTTAATTTTTTTACTTTTGTATTAACAGCTGGCTCAAAAACATCTACTGCTTTCTCAAAAACAGAATTCATCATCTCCATAGATAAAACAAAAACTGAAAGAATATTACCAGAAAAAACTGTCAGAGGGTAAGAAACCAATGGTCGCCCAGGGTGCGATTGCTAGACGCTTAACCCAGATCATCTATGCTATTTTGAAGACCAATCAAGATTACAATCCTAATTTGTAAAAGAACCTATTGATTATTTATAGTAAGTCTTTGCTACACGGTTTTATTTAAAAATTTCTTTTTTTAATTTTTTAGCTTCTTGCACAAAAAAATCTTTCCATTCCTGATGATTAATTTTCTTTAGCATCCGGGGGTAATCTTTAACTTCTTCTTTGGCTATAAGCAATCTTGAGCCCAATTGGATTGGATCAATGTGCCAATCGAATTTTGCTTTGGCCTTCATTAAAAGCTCACTGAAGCCATAACTCTTTTCTTTAATTATAAAATAAATATCAATAAAATCACGGGCCCTAGGATTCATTGAAATAGTATGAACTTTATTGACGGCAATATCATAAATGCTATCTACCTCAATATTTTTATATTTCATCCCTTTTTCAATTCGAGAAAATGGATAATAATTAAAACCAATTTTTAAAATCTCTTCATTGGGAAAGAAAAGCTGAAAGCTATGCAGCCCCAAAAACCGACGGTAATCTACTTTTTTAAGTTTTAATTTCTTTTGGATTTTACCAACAAAAGCTAATGGGCAATAAATCGATCTCTTTTTCGCTAAAAAGATCTATATCTTCTGAAATCCGATGAAATAAATAAAATGCGCAAAGGGGAGTCCCGCCAGTGAAATAGAATCTTTTGCAAAAATATTTTTCTTGAGAAATTAAATCTAAAAATTTTTCCTGTTCTTTGGTTAAAATTTTGCTTTTCGGGGCCATAGTAAAAATTGCAGATATTTTCTGGTTAAATGATCCATAAAAAGCTTTCTCCAATATTTTTTGACCAACCTTTTATCTATTTTCTCTCCTCCTAAGCCGTAATTTATCATCTGTTCCAATCTCCAGATTTTATAACCTTCGGGGTTTTCTTTTTTAAATTTTTTTTCATCTACTGACCAATTATACATAGAAAGATTTAAGAAACTTCTCAATATGCCTAAAATATTGGGGTAAATCCTTGATTATAGATTTTGAAGCAAGATAAACTTTCTTTTCGTCTAAGCTGTTATATTCATGGACCAATCTGTTTCTTAATCCCGAATATTGAGCCAATTTCTGAGAAAAATCATAAGGCAAGATTTTTATTTTTCCCAATTCGGTGAAAGAACTAAAATAATCTTTAGGGGGAGGATTTCCGCTTTCAACAATTAAATGATAATTAATATCAATTACTCTGGTGATAATTCTCTCTAAATACCTTTCGGTTAAAATTTCGTATTCTGGTTTCTTAAAATATTCTTTCTCAGACAATAAAGAAATCGGCTTCAAGCTTTGAAGATCTTTTCCGATAAGGTTAATTTTTCGGTGAATTAATTTTTTATCAATCATCTAAACTCTCTGATTAAGCGGTGGGTAAATTTCTCTTCTAAATTAAAATATTTTTGGTAGTCGCAAAATTGATGAAAAGAATATATTTTTAACTGATCCAGGTCCTTTTTCTTACCGAAAAGCAACCGGCAATTCTCTAAAATTTTAGCTAAAAATAAGGGGTCGGCATTATTCATTATAGCCACATCTAATTTGCCCTCTGGGAAAAACTTCCCTAGGTCATGCAATAAATTAGAATATTTTTCAAAGCTGATCTGATTCTTCTCAAACAAGACCCCAATATCAATATCGCTCAATTGATGAATCTTTTTACTAACCTGAGAACCAAACATCAAAAGCAGCTTAATTTTATATTTTCTAGCTATTTTTTTGATTTCTTTTTGATTCCGCATCAATTTTATTATACCACAACAAAAAAACCCGCACAATATAAATATATATGCGAGGCGGCTGGAAAACACCTATGTGCAGGGTCTGACCCTGCACATTTTTAATTCTATTTTCTTCGGCTTTTTCTTTTAAATATATTGCTATATCAAAATCTGACTCTTTTTTCTTAAAACCTCTGACATAAGACCCAAATAAAAAAGCCAAAAGAATGTCTGGCTCTTTTTTAAAGTATTTCTTTAGGGCTTCAATTCTTTTTGAATTTAAAATTTCCATTCTAAGATTCATCTTGTTTATTTTATCACTATTTAACTAATCC
>CAYOVW010000049.1:0-2733 GCA_964407555.1 uncultured Candidatus Saccharibacteria bacterium | reverse complement strand
ATTTTGAGGGTCAGTACTTTGAGGACTTCGTTGCCGAGCGACTACGCGATGAAAATTCTTGCTATTGAAACATCTTGCGACGACACTTGCGTTGCCCTAATTGAAGTTGTTGGAAAAAAACAAGCTAAATTGAATATCTTAAGCAATGTTGTTTCTTCTCAAAATGAAATTCATCAGAAATACGGCGGCGTATATCCAACATTGGCAAAAAGGGAGCATCAACGAAACCTGCCTTTAGTATTAAAAAAAGCGTTAAAAAAGACCAGCCAATCAAAAATTGATGCTTCGGCAAATTCAGCATCAACCCTGAGCAATAATCAAAGGATTGATTTAATTGCCGTTACTGTTGGACCAGGACTAGAACCCTGTTTATGGGTAGGAATAAATTTTGCCAAAGAATTGGCTCGGGATTGGAATCTGCCTATAATTCCAGTAAACCATATTGAAGGACACATTTTCGCGAATTGGCTAATGCCAATTAGCTCAAACGCAAAACGCAAAACGCAAAACGCAAAAAAACAAAAAATAGAATTTCCGGCAATGTGTTTAATAGTTTCAGGTGGGCATACTCAACTTATCTTAATGAAAGATTTTGGCAAATATAAAATTTTGGGCGAAACGCGTGATGACGCGGCTGGAGAATGTTTTGACAAAACAGCTCGAATTTTAGAGCTTGGCTATCCAGGGGGACCAGCGATAGCTGCTAAAGCGGCTGAATTTCCAATTCCCCTGCCCGACTTCGCCTGCGAGCGAAGTCGCAGGCGGGCGGGCAATTTCCAATTTCCAATTAAATTACCAAGGCCGATGATCTTTCAAAAAAATTACGACTTTAGTTTTTCTGGGCTAAAGACTGCTGTTCTATATGAAATCAGAAAAAAGGGGAGGAAGAGTAAAAAATTTGTTCAATTAATGGCTGCTGAAATTCAGCAAGCGATAATTGATGTTTTAATTCATAAAACCCTTAAAGCGGCGAAAGATTATCAAGTTAAAACTATAATTTTGGGCGGCGGCGTTGCCGCAAATCAAGAACTCCGCAAGCAATTTCTTCAAAGAATTAAAAAAGAAAAACTAAGTTTGAAGTTTCAGGTTCCAGATTTCAAGTTATGCACTGACAACGCAGCAATGATAGGAATAACAGGGTATTTTCTTTGGCTTAAAAACAAGTCTAAAAACTTGGAAAATATTAAGGCAGATGCTAATCTAAGAATGTGAAATGAACTATTTTTTCTACATTATCTTTGGTCTTTTGCCTAGTTTTATCTGGCTTTGTTTTTTTCTTAGAAAAGATGTTCATCCTGAGTCAAATCGGATGATTCTGAAAATTTTTGCCTGGGGCATGGCCAGCACCCTGCCAATTATCTTTGTCGCTGTCTTATTAGTATTGTTTGAATTTTTAGAAGATATTGAAAATATAGTTGCTCTTTCAATTGTTCTTTTAGCTATCCGTGTTTTATTTTGGGCAACAATAGAAGAAGTTTTAAAATATTTAGTGGTTAGATATAATGTTCTCCGAAGCTCTGAGTTTGATGAGCCAGTTGACATTATGCTCTATATGATTATTGCCGGTTTGGGCTTTGCCGCTTTTGAAAATATTTTGGTTTTATTCGGCACTCATCCCCTGCTTACTCTTCCTGAAATTTTTATTTTAGCTTTTCTCCGTTTTATTAGCGCAACAATTGGACACGCCTTGTGGTCCGGGCTTATTGGTTATTATATGGCTTTATCTTTTTTTGAAACAAAAAACCGCAAAAAACTTCTCATCACAGGACTGGTAATGGCTTCCCTCTTGCACGGACTCTATAATTTTCCTATAATAATAATTGAGAAAGGCATTTACGGACCCATTCCAATAATTGCCTTAATTTTAGTTCCGATAATTATTTTAATCGGTTTAGCTATTTTTATTTTTTCCGGTTTTAAAAAATTAAAAAAATTAAAAAGCGTTTGCAGAGTCCTATAAATAACCACATGCCTTCTTTTTTTGAAAAATTAAAATTAAAAAAAACAACGGAGAAAACAGAGCCAACCAAGACAAAGCCTGTTAAAAGCGCTGTTTCTGATAACTCAAACAAAAAAAAGAACCAGGAGCCAATGTCCGCCCCCCTTTTTACATGTAAAAGGGGGGGCGGAATTCTAAAGAAATTAGAAATCAAAACAACACCAATCGATGAGACTTCGTCTCATCTTCACCCTTCGCTTTCTTCGAAAGCTCGGCTGATTGAATTGAGCGAGGAGGATAAAAAACAAAATTCTTCTCTTGCCAGCGCAACTGAAAAAGATAATGTCCGAATCGAAACGATTCGGAATTCTAAAGAATGGTTTGAAGCAGAGGGCCAATTAGCAGTTGACTTTTTTCAAACCGAACAAGAATTTATTGTCCAATCAGCTATTGCCGGCGTCAAGCCGGAAGAATTAGAAATTACAGTTGAGGATGATATGATAATTATTAGCGGTATTCGGAAAAAATTAGAATTAGACATAAAAACCAGCCAAGATTATCTTGTTCAGGAATGTTATTGGGGGCGATTTTCCCGAAAAATAATCCTGCCCGAAGAAGTTGACCTTTCACGGATTGTTTCAACAATGGAACAAGGAATTTTAACTATTAGAGTTCCTAAGGTTTTTAGGGAAAGAAAAAAAAGCATAAAAGTAAAAGGCTAAAAGAAAATTTCTAATTTCAAAAACAAAAAACTGCTTTGAAAAGCAGTTTTTTTGTGCGGACGGTGGGAGTCG
>CAYOVW010000048.1:0-2763 GCA_964407555.1 uncultured Candidatus Saccharibacteria bacterium | reverse complement strand
TTTTTTCCAATATAATCTTGATAACTAAACCACTTATAAATTTCTAAAAACTTAATCACTTCATCTAAATTCTGAATTCCTTTTTCTTTCCATTTTGGCTCTATTAAAGAAACAGGATTAGCATGAATATATGCCCAAACTATTTTTAATTGCTCTTCAGTTTTAATGTGAACTGCCTCAAACCTATTTTGAAAGACATGGCCCTTTCTATTATATTTTTTATTAAAATAACCACCAAGACCAGCGCCCATTTTAGACATAAATTTAACAATACCATCATCTTTTGATTGCTTTACTAATAAATGAAAATGATTAGGCATTAGACAAAAAACTAACACTTCTACTAGTTTATCTCGTAAATCTACAAAACTTGCAGAATCTGCAGAGACCCGGTCTCTGCACTTTTTAATTTTAAGCCGTTCTCTTCGTCGTTCTCTGATTGTAATGCTTTTTATATTATTAAATTCATAAATAGAAAAAATTCCTCGATAGTGATCGTCTATGTCTTTAAAAATCACATTATCATCAATAGCCCTAACAACGATATGATAAATTTCTTCATTAGCAAATTTTTGTTTACGATATGGCATATATTTTTAAGCTTGCAGAGACCCGGTCTCTGTAAATTTATTGTATCACAATTTTACGAGTTTTAGTATCTATAAAATCAAAATTTATCCAGATTGTATTTCTCGGCATAATCTTTTTGATTCTGTTAGCCCACTCAATGATAATAATATTTTTAGAGTTAGCAATAATTTCTTTAAACTCTAAATCTAAAATTTCTTTTGAATTTTCAATCCGATAACAATCTATGTGATAAAAAGTTTCGAATTTCGAATTTCGAATTTCGAATTTTCTCATTATAATAAATGTTGGGCTTAGTATTTTTTCTTTTATTCCCATTCCTTTGGCAAACCCCTGAACAAATGTTGTTTTTCCAGTGCCTAGATCTCCATTCAAACCAATAACAACCGCTTTTTTATTTATCGGCATGGTCTTTAAAATATCTTTCGCTAATATCTTTGCCTTTTTTTTGGTTTGACTTGGGTTAAAAAATAAACACTTTTCTTTCATTTGACTTTTTTAAGAAAATAAGATAATTTTAAGTAATCTTTTTAAGTTTTAATTATTTATGGCTGAAAATTCCCAAAAAATCACCGGCGAAATAAAAATTTCTCCATCCCTTCTTAATATAACACAAAACATAAAAAATGTTTCTGATTTTAAAAAGCAAGCCAATAATTTTCTTGGGAAAAACATCACTGAATTCTTGGAAATCATTTTAGGGGCTGGAATTTTTCTCAAAACTTCTGATATTCATATTGAGCCCCAGGAACAGGAAGCTAAGATACGATTAAGATTAGACGGGATATTGCAAGAAGCAATGTCTTTTGACTTAAAAATCCTTCAAGCGCTTACTTCCAGAATCAAGCTTCTCTCTGGGGTAAAATTGAATGTTACAGACCGGCCCCAAGACGGCCGTTTTTCAGTATTAACAATTCAAGGCTTGACAATTGAAATCAGAGTTTCTTTTCTTCCTTCTGAGCACGGCGAGTCAATTGTTCTCAGAATCTTAAACCCGCAAAGCTTAATCAGTTTAGAAGACCTGGGCTTAAGAAAAGACTTATTAACTCTTTTTGAAAAAGAAATCAAAAGACCTAATGGAATGATTATTGTTACTGGGCCAACTGGCTCTGGGAAAACAACCACGCTTTACGCTTTTTTAAAAAACATTCAAAAACCAGAAATTAAAATTATCACTATTGAAGACCCGATTGAATATCATCTAAAAGGAATCTCTCAAACCCAGACAGCTCCTGAAAAAGGGTATGATTTTGCTTCTGGCTTAAAATCAATCATGCGCCAAGACCCTGATGTGATTCTGGTTGGGGAAATCAGGGACCTGGAAACCGCTGAAATCGGGCTCCAGGCTGCTTTAACCGGCCATTTAGTTCTCACTACCCTTCATACTAATGACGCGGCCGGCACTATTGCCAGATTAATTAGCCTAGGTTCCAGCCCTTCTAACATCGGTCCGGCAGTAAATTTAGCCATTGCCCAGAGATTGGTTAGGCGGGTTTGTAAAAAATGTTCAACTCTTCAAACAGTCTCGTCTTCATTTCTGGAAAAAATAAAAAAAGAGTTAAAAAACCTTCCAAAAGAAATAGATGTTCCAAAATTATTTCCAAAATTAAAGATTGC
The DNA here is from genome assembly GCA_964407555.1 of uncultured Candidatus Saccharibacteria bacterium. GTDB lineage: Bacteria > Patescibacteriota > Minisyncoccia > Minisyncoccales > RBG-13-42-11 > JAHXGL01. The sequence goes on along the minus strand of CAYOVW010000048.1, from coordinate 558 downwards.
CAAAATTAAGGGCTGTCCGGATTGCAATTTCACCGGCTATCGAGGCAGAATTGGCATCCTTGAAGTTTTAATAGTTGACGGAGAAATGGAAAAATTTATCTTGACACTGCCCTCTATCAGTGAGCTAAAAGAAAAAGCCATAGAAAAAGGAATGGTCACAATGTTTCAGGACGGACTGATAAAAGTCCTGGAAGGGATTACCACTTTAGAGGAAGTAGAAAGAGTAATCGGCTAGTCGATGAAAACGCAGTTTTCATCACGGAGTCGATGAAAACGCAGTTTTCATCACGCAGTCGCTCGGCAACGAAGTCCTCAAAGTACCGACCCTCAAAATCCCAGCGAGATTTTGGGGTCTGCGTTCTCGCCCCGCCCTCTAAGCATATCGTGATAGTTTATAGCTTTCTAATACCCAGAAACATTTTACAAATTCAGAAATATAATCATAAGCATAGAGGGCGGGGCTCCGAAAGCTACTTTGAGGACTTGTTGTCTCGCTTAACTAAGAGTTTTCATCACGGAATCGATGAAAACGGAGTTTATGAAAAAATTAAAAATAAT
>CAYOVW010000047.1:0-2767 GCA_964407555.1 uncultured Candidatus Saccharibacteria bacterium | reverse complement strand
TGCCGTAATCTTCTATTTCTTTTTCAGCTTTATCCCAATAATCGTTTTGAGTAAAGTAAATCTCTTGATATTTTTTAACTAACTCGGGATGATGATTTTTTAACCATTGGAAAATATTGTACCGAAGACTGGGATATAAATTAAGATTTTCAAACCAGTATTCATCAGCAAAGTTTCTGGTTTTTTCAACTATTTCTTTCCAATGGGTTAATTCTGGAAACATTGGGGAGATAAAAATAAAGGTTTTAATTCTAGCTTTCTTTAATTGTTTTGTCGCATTTATCCTTTTTTCAACTGAAGAAGCATAGGGTTCTACTTGTTTTCGAATTGAGTCGTCTAAAAGCGATAAAGAAACGCCAGCAATGCATTTTTTAAATTTCTTTAATAAATCAATATCCCTAGTTATTAAATCTGATTTTGTTAAAACGCATAAATCGGGTTCTAAAGGAAGTAAATTTTCTAAAATTCCTCTCATTAATTTATACTTTCTTTCCGCAGGTTGGTAGGGATCAGTTACCGAAGAAATCATGATAGACTTATTCTGGTATTTTTTAGTATTTTTGGGAATTAGCTCGGCAGCGTTAATTTTCACATCCAAAAATTTACCCCAGGGTTCAAGATGATTGGTAAATCTTTTCATAAACCGACCGTAGCAATAAATACAGGAATGCTGGCATCCGACATAAGGATTTATTACATAATCTACATCCAACCCTGATTTTACAATAATTGTTTTCACCTTAATTTCCTTAATTTTCAGCATTGTTATTTCTCTAATTTTTGATATAGCATTCGGGGATAGCCTATTTGAGACCGCAATAATTTGTGGCCATTTTTTTGGCAGTTTTAGTATTTAATCTATCTTTCAAAAGCAGAACTTTCTCATAAAAATGATTTATGGCCGTAGTCTTCATGGTTTTATATTCCTTAAAGGACTTATGTAGTTTTGGTTTAATATCTGGATTATAAATTTCCACTCCTCGGTAACCGCCGGAGGTAAAGACTCTGGCAATGCCAATTGCGCCCAAGACATCTAATCTATAATTTTTTCAGAAATTTCTTTTTTCATTTAAAGAACTGGGAGATATTCTTTTATCTCATAAGGACTGACTTCTTTTTCGTATTTTTTGCCAACTGCTTTCTTGTATTTTTGCCATTCTATTTTTTTATTTTGAATAATTTTTTGAAAAAGATGGTCCTCGAGGGTTTCTTTGACTAATCTGCTCTTCTTAAAAAAACCCAAGGCCTCTTTTAAATTCTGAGAAAGGGTCTCAATTTTTTTTCTTTTCATTTCTGATTTTTTCATCTCATAAATATCTTTTTCTTCCGGGGGTAAAAATTTTAAGTTCTCTTTTATTCCTTGAATTCCAGCCGCCTGAATTATAGCTAAGGTTAAATAAATATTACAGGCAGGATCAGGGCTGCGAAGTTCAATTCGAGTATTCGCTTCTTTTCCAGGCTGATACTCGGGCACTCTAATATAAGCTGATCTATTTTTCTTTCCCCAAGCTAAATAAACAGGGGCTTCATAGCCGGGAATAAGTCTTTTATAAGAGTTCACCCATTGGTTTAAAATTAATTGAATTTCTTCGCCATATTTAATTAAGCCGGTTAGGTATTTTTTAGCTAAATCAGAGAGAGTTTTATTTTTTGAAAATAAATTTCTGTTTTCTCGCCACAAAGATAAATGCAAATGCATTCCATTCCCACAAAGTTTAGTGATGGGTTTCGGCATAAAAGAAGCAAAAAAACCTAGTTTTCGAGCCACTCTTTTAATTACATATTTGGCTAAAATTACTGAATCAGCAATAGTAAGAGCATCAGTAAATACAAGATCAATTTCGTGCTGACTGGGAGCAACTTCGTGATGATCACATTCACAATTAATACCCATCTCTTTTAGATAAATCTGGCTTGCTTTTCTAATTTCTCCCCACTTTCCACCATAAAAATAACCGCCGTGATCTAATAGCTCTGGCTTGTTTTCTTTTCCAAAAATAAAAAATTCCAACTCTGGGCCAACGAAAAGATTTCCAAATTTTTTCGTTTTTTCTAAAGTTTTCTTCAGAATATATCGAGAATCTCCCTCAAAATGCTCTCCTTTCGGAGTAAAAATATCGCCAAAAACAACAGCTTCTTTCCAGCTCACACCTTGAACTTCGTAATGCCAGGGCAAAACTCTAAAAGTTTTTGGATCAGGAACAATAAGCAAATCCGACTCTTCGATCCTGGCAAACCCCTCAACTGAGCTTCCATCAAATCCCTTGCCTGTTGCAAAGGCTGATTTAATCTCAGAAGAGGGAATAGTAAAACTCATCTCTTCCCTTCCCAAGACATCAGGAAAAATTATTCTAACAAATTTAACATCTTTTTCTTTTTTGAGAAAACTTAAAACTTCATTTTCAGTTTTGAAATTAAAATTTTTCATTTTATTTTGAAATTTGCCACCAGATAGCCAACGCCGAATGGTCCTTGGTAGGTATTCTTGAGAATATGAGAATATTATATCTTTTAAAATAGGTCTAATTTAAATAAAGGTAAATCGAGTTTATAAATAAAGATTATTCTCATATTCTCGAGAATATTAGAATGTTGTATTGTTAGAAAATCGTTTAATCATTAAAAGAATTTGACCAGAGAATTAAAAAGCTTTTTCGGGTTTTAGAAAAATGTGAAATTTGTCCAAGAAGGTGTAGGGTTAATCGATTAAAATCCGTGAGGAGAAATGACCATCACTGTTTGAGGTTTGGCTTCAGCAAATTTTTCA
>CAYOVW010000046.1:0-2846 GCA_964407555.1 uncultured Candidatus Saccharibacteria bacterium | reverse complement strand
ATAATAAAAACCAGCAATGATTAAAGCAATAAAGCCGGCTAATCCGCCCAAAGTAATTGCCCATTCAAAAAGATATTGAACCAAATTAATAATTGTGCTGTCCCTTGTTAATACAGTTCCCATTGGCGTTTCAGGCCAAGCAAGTTCTAATCGTGGTTCTTCTGCCATTAGAAAAACAGGGAGCATCAGTCCGATAACGAGAACTCCTAAAAAGACAAGTAAAGAAATATATTTTTTGTTCTCGATAAAATTATGCATTATCTTATTATAACAAAGTTATAATGTTTTAGCAAACAAAAATAAAAAAAGCAATCTTAATTTCAAAAAGTTATTTCCCACCAGCGGCCAAAAATTTTAGTTTCAAGACCAAGAATAACAATAAAGATATTTACAATTGTCCAGGAAAGAAAAATTACTGCCAAACCAATGCCAGCTGCTCGCCAAAGAGCTTTGATTTTTGTTAAAAGGTCAGAGGTGCCGGAAGCAATTGCAAAATAAAACATAATTCCGGAAACAACCGCTAAGACAGCTAAGGACAAAGGAGTAATTGTCCATAAAACAAAATTAATAATAATTTGTAATAACCGAAAAAGATGTATTGGCTGGCAGGGCTCTAATTCATTCCAAGGTGTTTCATCAGCATCGGTTATTCTGCCGCACGGAATCAAAGGAATGCCTGTTTTGATATCCGGCGGCTCTTTTAGAATAAACCACCAGCGAGATGACCAGCCTATATGTTCGCATTCTCTATCAAGACAGCCTTTTACTTCCCATCGGTGATGTCCTAAATTAATTAACCGTTCTTTTACGTCCAAACGGATAAGAGGTTCAGAAGTGATGCCGGAAATTTCTCTTCCTTTAGGATCATAAATAGTATATTGATAATATTTTGCGCCGAAAACCGGGTCCCAAGAAAGAGTGTTTTGAGTAGTATAAAATGTGCCCCGGTATTCTTCGTTTTCAGGTGTCTCTGGATCATCTGGTCTAAATTCCGGATCAGGGTTAATTGGCATTCTTAGTCTAAGGGGTTTAAAAATCTTTGCGCGATGCATTTCTGCGTCACTATCTTCTCCTGGAATGAGACCATCTGGGTCAGTGGTCCATTCTCCGCAAATCCTTCCCTCTTTGTCAGCGCAGGTTCTTACTCGCCAAGCATATTGAGGCAGAAAGATTTCCTTTTCTTGGGGGGGGTGTGGTGGTGGTGGATTCAGAATCATAAAATTTCCCATCCTTAAGTGTTGATACCCAAGAGTGATTCCTGACAGCTCAACCTTTTTCTCTTTTATTGGTTTAAAACCCCAAACAAAACGAAGATTATAAGAGTCCCATGCTTTTGTTCTTTCAACAATTTCTACCCAATAAGAGCCAGCCCCAGAGACATCTTCCCAGTCTAATGTTACTGGAATAACTACTGTTCTGTCATCTAATGGGTCAGGAGGTGTTTCAGAAAGGTTCTTAGGCGGAGCGCCAGTGGTTTTGAAGTGCCATTTTTCAGACCACTCTTCGCACTTTTGGCCATAAAAATCCCAGCAAGGTTTTACTCTCCATTTATAGCGAGTGGTTAAAGCCCATTCAGGAAGTTTAAGAATGCCAGGAGAATCAGGCACGGTTTCTTGGATAATTCTGACAGGCTCTTTGTCAGGTTCAGGAGGGATTCTGTATACTTCATAAACAAAAGAATTTATTCCTTTTTTATCTTCCCAAACAAGATCTACTGGCAATCCTACCGGGGTTTTTCCTTCAGGGTCGTTTTCTGGGGAAATAAGACGAAAATCAGGAAGCTCGCCGATTGCGCAAAATTTCCAAGGATTGCTAAAATAGGAAAAAAGAGCGCCTCCCTTCATATAACTAGTTGCTATTTCCCAGGCATAACAAGTGTCTCTGGTAAAATAACCCTTTCTATCTATAAAGCTAAAAAAAAGCCTTCTTTCTCCATTTCTTCGTTCAGGCCTTAAAAGAAGGGGGTCGCAGATTATTTGGCCGTCTTTTTCTTCTATCAGCCAGGGATGGCATTTTTTTTCTCCATTTTCTATTATAAAAATACGGAGCTGATAAAATTCAGCTTGTTCAACATCGCACCAATCAAGGGTGAAAGCCGGATCAGTAAGCACTTCAATGTCTTTTGCTTTTTCAGGGCCTTGCCAATCAGGGTCTTGGGGAGATTTTAATTCAGGAGCAAGGTTGGTATTAAAACTCCAGCTGCTTTCTGGTCCGCAGTTTTGACCATCAACAGTGCAGCAGGCTTTGACCTGCCAAGGATGGGTAGCGCCTGATTTCAAACTGCATACAGGAGGAATGAATGCGGAAGTAGTTGTTGTTTTATTAAGAGGATCTTGGGGCCTGGTGTTTTCTATATTTATTACATAAGATTTGGGTCCATATTCTTTGCCCCAGTTTTCAACATCATCCCAGTCCAGCTTTACTGGCAGGAAGATATCTTCAGGGTATTTGCTTAGCTCTGTTAGCTCTTCTGAAGTTAAATTGGCAGGAGGATAATTAGGATTATCAAAATATCTCGGGTTTTGGGGTTTATTTATACATTGATAAGCTGGGTCTGGATTAGTGAGAAAAGTTTCAGTAGTTCCTGTTCCGCAGTTTCCATTTGCGCAACAGGGTTGAATTTTCCAGGAATAAACAGTGTTTCTTTTGAGCCAGCAAAAATGAGGTCTTTGAGGTTGACAAGTTAAAGAAAATTCAGAATCTTTTATATTAGCAGTAAAATTATCTGTATTTTTTAAAGTTAATTTGAAGTGGTCAGTCTGATCTGGATATTCTACATCCCAATCCAAAATAAACGGCAGATAGATATTTCCAACAAATGGATTTCTATCTTCATCTAAGACTCG
>CAYOVW010000045.1:0-2885 GCA_964407555.1 uncultured Candidatus Saccharibacteria bacterium | reverse complement strand
AGCACTTAACACGCTAAGTGCTCGGTTAGCCCAAGGGGCTATTTAACAGGGTGAATCCCTTTAAATAGATGAAAATTTTAATTTTAGCTGGCGGAAAAGGGACAAGGTTGTGGCCTTTGTCTTGTTCTCATAAGCCAAAGCAATTTCAAAAACTTTTTGGCAAAAAAACAATGCTTCAAACTACCTTTGAAAGGATTTTGCCGCTGGCTCCTCTTAAAGATATTTATGTGGCTACTTCTCAGTTTTACGGAAAAGAGGTAAAAAAACAATTGCCAAAGATTGATTTAAAAAATATTATTTTAGAGCCGGCTTTTAGGGAAAGAGTAGCCGCTTTTTTGTTATTTTTTTGTTATTTGAAAAAAGAGGATTTTTCAAAGCCAATAACTATTTTACCTTCAGACCATTTAATAAAAGATGAAGAAAAGTTTAGAGAAGCGTTGATTGCCGGCGAAAAGTTTATAGAAAAATATCCTGACAGAATTTTACTTCTTGGCGAGAAGCCAATTTCGCCGGATACTGGATTAGGATATATCAAAAAAGGAAGAAAAATTGAAAAAAAAGGCCCCATTAGAAACCAAAAGTTTTCAAACGGGGTAAAAAATTTCAGCATTTTTAAAGTCAGGCATTTTAAAGAAAAACCAAACCTAAAAAGAGCAAAAGAGTATTTGAAATCAAAAGATTATTTTTGGAATGTTGGTATTTTTATTTTTACTCCTGCTTTGCTTGTAAAGTTAGTAAAACAATTTGTGCCGGACAACTATAAGCGGTATTTAAAAATAAAAAAAGCCTTTTTGAAAAAGGACTTTAGAAAAGTATTAAAAAGAGAATATTTGGAGATGGACAAGGTCTTTTTTGAATATTCAATTTTAGAAAATTATCAAAAGAATGTTATTTTACCGGTTTCTATGGGCTGGTCTGATATTGGCTCTTGGGCGGTTTTAAAAAATTGCCTGCTCGATTCCTCTTCTAAAAATTATATCAGAGGGAACTGTATAAGTTTAGATTCAAAAAACGTCTTTGTTTATGGGTCAAACGAAAAATTAATCGCCATGGTTGGAGTAAAGGATTTAATTGTGGTGGCGACAGAAGATATTATTTTAATTTGTGATCCAAAAAAATCTCAAGAAGTAAAGAGAATAGTGGAAAAATTAGATAAGCAAAAGCAATTGAAATACCTATGAGTGAGGAGAGGATGAATGTCAATCTTTTTTGAAGAATAATTGCAAGGTTTTAAGCAAGATACAGAGGTCTAAGAAAAAAGAGCGGTTTTTTAAATAATAGAGGTCGTATTGGAATTTTTCGAAGCTATCTTTTATTGTTCTTGCGTATCTGAATTTTATTTGGGCCCAGCCAGTAAAGCCGGGCTTTATTAGATGACGAAGGTGATAATGAGGGATTTCTTTTTCAAGTTGAGAGACAAAATTTGGTCTTTCTGGCCTAGGACCGACCAAACTAATATCTCCTTTTAAGATATTAATTAGTTGAGGCAGTTCGTCTAAGTGGGTTGTTCTTAAAAATTTTCCCACCTTAGTTATCCTTGCATCTTGTTTTTTTGCCCAAACAGCCCCTCTTTTTTCAGCGCTTGGAATCATTGACCTAAACTTAATTAATGAAAAAGTTTTTTTATTTTTGCCAATTCTTTCTTGAAAATATAATATTGGACCCCGGTCTTCTAATTTAATTGCCAAAGCAATGAATAGCCATAAAGGAAGGGTTAAAATTATTAGAATTCCAGCTAAAATTATATCTGTTCCTTGTTTTATTTTTTCATAGAACCCTTTTTCTGTTTCTTTTAGATTTTCTAAAAACCAGGAATGGCCAACAAAAGCAATCGGAATTTTTTGAATTATAGTTTCGTAAGCTTTAGCCAGGTCAATAAAATCTATTTTTAAAGAAAGACATTGATAGAGATTTTTAGCCAAAGGAGAACCGGGAATCAGGTTTTCAGCCAGGATTAAAGTGTCAATTTCTTTTTTTTGCGCCTGTTTAAAAATGTCTTGTTTTGAATTAAGAAAAGCAGTAATTTTATAGCCAAGTTGAGGATTTTTTTGAATAATTTGGATAAGTTCCTTTGAATGGGGGCTTTGGCCAACAATAGCGGTTTTATTTTGGAAGTAAGTAGAGAATAAAGAGTAAAAAGTTTTTCGCCAAAAAATAGTTAAAGCTCCAAAAATCAGGACATTTAAAAATAAATTAGTTTTTGGAGTAATGCCAAAAAAAGGGGTAAAATAAAAAAAGAACACTCCTGTTACTAAAATAACTCCAAGACCGGAGAGTAACCGAGCATAAAAAGTAGGATGGGTTTTAAACAAATTGAGGTCGTAAAGACCAATAATATAAAAAATAATCAACCAAAAGAGATATAAAATTGAAAAAGGCAAAAGGTGTTCTAAAAAAATTTCCTGAGTAAGATGATTCCAAAATCCAATAAATAAAGTAGTTATTAAGGAGAGATAGAGCAAAAATATGTCTCCAAAAATAAGGGATATCTGCCGGGTTTTTATAGTCATAAATTAATTTTAGAATAAAAATTCAAATGAATCAATATATCTTGGCGGTATCTGATACCGCCAAGATATATGGTAAAAAGAATTTAAATATAGTAAAATGAAAATCAAGTATGGGAAAGAAATCCAGAGAAAAAAGAGAAAGAAAGGAGATGGGAGAGATTAGACCGAAAAAAGAAAAGCTGGAAAGCAGCTTCGTTTCCCTTTGTAAGAAAACTATTTTCGTTGGAACTCTGTTAATTTTATTTACCCCATTAATAGTGGATGGGGATTTTTTCTTTCCTTTTGTTGGTCCCAAAAGCATCTATTTTATGGGATTGGTATTAATAATTTTTACTGCTTATCTTTTATTAATATCTGTAGAACCAAAATATCGGC
>CAYOVW010000044.1:0-3057 GCA_964407555.1 uncultured Candidatus Saccharibacteria bacterium | reverse complement strand
GCTGAAGACATAGCTTTGGCTGAAGAAATTGAAGCTAAGCTGGTCGATTTAGAACTTCAAGAACAAGTTCTTGATCAGGAGCAAGAAGCAATTGAGATTGCCTTAGAACAAGAAGAAAGACGAAAAAGAGGAATGGTTGAAATGAGAGAAAGAGCTTTTGAACAACTTAAAGATGCCAGAGAAGAGCTATTTGACGTAAAAGAAGAAATATCTGAAATGATAGAAGATGAAATAATAATTGAAGCACCAAGAGCGGTTTTAGAATTATTAACTCAAGCTGAGGAAAAAATAGCTATTGCGGAACAGGTTTTTAATGAAGGGAATTATGGAAAAGCATTTGGTCAAGCAATGGCAGCTGAGAGATTGACAATGAACGCGGAAAGAATTTTAGAAGAGAAAGAAGAAATTATTGAGAAAATGGAAGAATTGGAAGAGGTCTTGAAAGAAGCTGGTCGAGCTGAGGAGACATTAAGGGAAATTCAAAGAAGGATTGAATTAGCGCCAACAGACCTAAGAGAAGAATTAGAGGAAAAAGCTGAACAAGCTCGTGAAGAATATCAAGAGCGCTTAAAAGAGATTGAGGAAGAAAGAAAAGAACTGGAACAAATCAAAAGAGAAATTAGAGAAGAAGTTATACCGAGACCAATTCCCTGTGAAACCGATTGGGATTGTCGAGACTTAATTTGTCCTCAGGTCATTGGCCAGGATACTCCCCAATGTGGGCCAGAAGGAATATGTATTTGCGGGCCAGGGAGAGACTTTGAAGAAAGGATTGAAAGACCTGAAAGACCTGAAAGACCTGAAAGACCTGAAAGACCTGGAAGACCTGAATAGCAACAATTAGTCGATGAGCGCTTCGCGCTTTTCTCGACGCAGCCAAACAAAAAACCGCTGAAAGGCGGTTTTTTGTTTGAACAATAAACCTTCAAGTTATTTTACTGAATTTAATTCATTATCGTTATCATTATCTTTTTCAATATCTATTTCTTTTTTAATTTCTTCAAATTCGTTCTCCACTGCCTTGAGTCGCTCTTTGCTGGCCCTAATAAGACCTACTGCCTCCTTTACTTTCTTTAATCCTTCCTCAACATCAATCTCCTCTTGATTCTCAAACCACTCAGTAATTTCAGATAAACGCTTAAGATTACTACTTAAATTTTTGGTCTCTGATTTTTCTTTAGGCATTTTTGTTTTTGTTTATATTTTTAATTTTTGAAATAATTGTGCCATCTGATACCCGTAAGTCTATGTTCTCTCCTATTTTCACATCCCTTATCCGCCTAATTATTCTGTCGTCACAACTCGCTATGCTATAACCACGAGCTAATTGTCGTTCCGGATTATGCGAATTAATGACCTTCTCGATGTATTCTAATTGTTTATTAAACCTGAATATTAGTGCTTTAAATCCGAAAAAGGATTTAGTAATTAAACCATCTAAATTGATTCTAACATTAAACAAAGTGTTTTGGAAACTACCAAGTGAAATCTTTAATCCGCTTTCAATTTCTTTATATTTGTCGATTATTGAATCACAATATTCATGGATAGTCTCTATTGCCTGATTTATGAGATTCCGAACATCGTCTAAAACCTCACTGTAATTACCAATTATATTCCTTTCATGTCTTTCTAGAAATAAAGTGGCTTGCTTCCAAGATTCATTAAGCGTAGTCGCAGCGATACTAGGAGTAGAAACATTGAGATCAGCTGCTAAGGCCATTAATGGAACATCTTTATGATGCCCGATTGCCACAAGCACTGGAACTGGAAAGTTGACGACCTCTCTAATTAATAATTCATTATTGAACGGCATTAACGGCATCATTGACTCTAAAGAACCCCCACCTCGCATAATAACTAAAACTTCGATATCCTGTTTTTTGAGTGTCTTGATTGAGAGTAAAAGATCATTAACAGCTACTTGTCCTTCAACGCGCGAATCAATCATTTTCACTTTAAAACCAAACTTTCCTAAATTATTAGAAAAATCTGCAATAACCTCGCCCCCCTTTAAAGAGGTAATTACACCAATTTTCTGAGGATAAAGCGGTATTAATCGTTTTCTTTCCTCGGCAAAAAGACCTTCTTCGGTTAGCTTCTTTTTTAACTTCTCGTATTCTTTTCTCAAAATTCCTTCACCAGAATATTCAATTATCTCCGCTATGAATGCGAAACTATAAAACCTATGTAAATTAGGATATCCTTCAGCAATAATTTTCACTCCCTCTTCTAGTTTAATCCCGTAGATATCATATTTATTCTTGTATATCATACATTTTAATGTGCTTTGGTCTTTCTCGTCTTTTAAATAAAAATAGACGTTTCCAGTTGGACCAAAATCTACCTTACTCACCTCACCAATAACTTTTGCTCTGAAATTCTTAAGCCCCTGGTTTAAAATTTCAATATAATCCGAAACTGAAAAAATTTTCTCAGCTTTTTGTTGATTTTGTTCTTCCATAATTTTTAGAATCCGGCTTAAATTTTGTCAAATCCATGAATTTATTCTAACAAATAATATCTTCTTGGCAATAAATAAAGCCTGCTCGGCGACGGGTATTTTGATTGAAATAAAACAAAACAGGGTTTTTGACCCTGTTTTCTCTATTGGGCTCCCCCTATTAGACGCATTTAGAACTATTGATTGGAGAAAAATAAGGAAAGAAATTGAACCTTTCAGAGTTATGATAGAGCAAACATAAAAACTATTAACAATAAACGCCTAATATTTTGAATATACTTCACTCTATCACTTATTATTTTAACCAGTATTTTAATATATTGAAAGGCTTTAAAAAATATTTTTTGAAATTATGTTAATACTTTCAAACTGTCGTTTATTTTATTTTTTATTTCTTCAAAATTAATATTTTGTTGATGTTTAATATGAAGAATTTTTATTCCTGCTGATTTTAAGGCTTTATCAACGAATTCATCTCTTATTTGCCTATCTTCTTTATAATGTGTTTTTCCATCATATTCAATTACAATAACTGGTCTTAAATATTGTTTTTCAAAAATTACAAAATCTACTATTTTTCTATTAATTTTATT
>CAYOVW010000043.1:0-3375 GCA_964407555.1 uncultured Candidatus Saccharibacteria bacterium | reverse complement strand
AGTGGCAGAAAAATGTTAAAATTATTTTAATTAATATTTCTGAAAAAGAATCAATTTGGCGTTTGACTAAAAGAAGGATGTGTCAAGATTGCGGAAGATTGATTCCCTATATCGGGGAATTCAAAAAACTAAAGAGATGCGACCAGTGTCATGGAAAATTAATAATCAGAAAAGATCAAAGCTTGGGAGCAATAAAAAAAAGAATAAAAGAATTTAATGAAAAAACCAAGCTGGCAATAAATTATTTTCAGAAACAGAACCGACTGATTAAAATTAATGGTGAGCAATCAATTGAAGATATTCATAAAGATATTTTAAAAGCAATAAAATGATAAAAATTAAAACTCCGGAGGAAATTAAAATAATGCGAGAAGGTGGAAAGATTCTGGCTGGAATTATGAAAGAATTGGAAAAAATGGTTAAGCCGGGAATTACCACTAAAGAATTAGACAGGGCCGCAGAGGCCCTGATTTTAAAATCCAAAGGGAAACCGTCTTTTAAGAAATACCAAGGATTTCCAGCTGCTCTTTGCGTTTCAGTTAACGAGGAAATTGTTCATGTTGCGCCTTCTGAAAGAAAGCTTAAACAAGGCGATATTATTTCTTTAGACCTTGGAATTTTGTTTAAGGGCTTTCACACTGATATAGCGGTTACAATACCGGTAGGAGAAGTCAAGCCGGAAATTCAAAGATTAATTCGGGTGACCAAAAAAGCGCTAAAAAGAGGAATTAAAAAAGTCAGGCCAGGCAATACTTTTGGCGATATTGGAAATACTATTCAAAGATATGTAGAATCGCAAGGATTTTCCGTTATTAAGGATCTTTGCGGCCATGGTATCGGGAAAGAGATTCATGAAGATCCTCAAATCTTGAATTATGGCAAAAGAAGGACTGGCTCGGAAATCAGAGAGGGCATGGTTTTTTGTTTAGAGCCAATGGTGGCTATGGGTGATTGGAAAATAAAAAAATCAAAAGACGGGTATGGTTTTCAAACAGCTGATGAATGTTTATCAGCTCACTTTGAACATACGATAGCGGTATTTAAAAACGGCTGTCAAATTTTGACAAGTATGGTATAATAATATAATGAATTTATGACAAAATTACTTGTTGTAGGGAATTGGAAATGTAATCCAGTTACACTTAAAGAAGCGAAGAAGCTTTTTAATTTAATAGAGAAAGGGATAAAAAATATTAAAAAAGTTTGTCCTGGACTAAGTCGAAGGGTTGAAGTAGTTATTTGTCCTTCGTTTTTATACTTGCCATTTTTTGTTAAAAAAGGGATTACTATTGGCTCGCAAGACGTGTTTTGGGAAGAAAGAGGCGCTTTTACCGGTGAAGTATCGCCAGCAATGCTTAAAAATTTAGGGTGTCAATATGTAATTATTGGTCATTCTGAACGCCGGAAATATTTTAGAGAAACAGACGAAATGATAAATAAAAAAATAAAAGCGGCTTTGAAAGCAAAACTAAAGCCGATTTTATGCATTGAAAATTTATCTCAACTAAAAGGGGTCTCGAGAAATACTATTGTTGCCTATGAGCCGGTTTTTGCTATTAGCTCAGGAAAACCCTGTAGTATAGAAAAAGCCAAAAGAATAAGAAAGAGAATAAATAATAATTTTGTTTTATATGGCGGCAGTGTTATTTCTCAAAATGCTAAAGACTATATTGAGAAAGCCGGTTTTCAGGGATTGCTCATTGGCAACGCTTCTTTAAATCCCAAAGAGTTTACAAAAATAGTGAGAAATATTGCTTTAATTTCAAAAAACTGCTAAGATAGCATAATATGGAGAAGATTCTAAATGGACATTTCTATAATCCGACTAAAGGAGATTTAAAGCTTGAGAAAGTAGCTGAAGAATTATTCAGCTATATCTCTGTGAAACCAGAGAAGTTTTATGATATTATTGTCGGCTGTGATTCTTCTTCAGGTGAAGAGCCCCACTTCCCTTTAGCCGTAGTTATTTTGAGGGTAGGGGAAGGAGGAAGATTTTTCTTGAAAAGGGTTAGCTATAAGGATAGGAAATTCTACAGCTGGAAAACCAGAGTTTTAGAGGAAGTTTTTCTTTCCTGTCAATTAGCCCTATATTTAAGAGAAAATTTTGAGAAAAAGATTAATAACAAAGATTTTCGTTATCAATTTCGCTATATTCACGCTGATATTGGCGAGAATGGACAAACCCGAGATATGATAAAAGAGGTAATCGGTCTGATTCGAAGCAATGGCTTTGAGCCAAAAATAAAACCGGAAGCCTTTGTTGCTGCCACCGTGGCTGACCGTTACGCCTAATGATGACTTCCAAAAAGCTTCGGCAGGAATTTTTGGATTTTTTTGAGAAAAAAGGACACAAGATTGTGGCTTCAAGTTCGCTTTTGCCAACTGACTCCACGGTTTTGTTTACTTCTGCCGGCATGCAGCAGTTTAAGCCATATTATTTGGGAGAAAAATCCCCTTATGGATTGAATGTTGCTTCCTGCCAAAAGTGTTTTCGCACTTCTGATATTGAAGAAGTGGGAGATAGTTCTCATTTGACTTTTATTGAAATGCTGGGTAATTTTTCTTTTGGCTCTTATTTTAAGGAAGAGGCAATAAGCGCAGCTTATGAGCTGCTAAATTCAAAATTCAAAATTCAAAATTCAAAAATGACGATTACGGTTTTTGACGGGGATAGCGAAGTTCCGCGCGACGAGGAGTCAGTAAGAATCTGGAGCAAGTTTGGATTTTCTGAGAAAAAAGGAAATTTACGTTTTGCTGGCCGGGAGGATAATTTTTGGGGACCAACAGGACAAGAAGGCCCTTGCGGTCCGACCACTGAGATTTATTTGCAAAACACCGAGGTTTGGAATTTGGTTTTTAACGAATACTATCAGGATAGAAATAAAAAATTAACTCCTTTGGAGCAAAAAGGAGTGGATACTGGAATGGGACTGGAGCGGCTGACAATGATAGTTCAGGGTAAATCTAATGTTTTTGAAACAGATTTGTTTGAACCAATTATCAAAGAGATTTCAAAAAATTCCTCTAAACCCTATACTCTAAACCCTAAACCCTATCGGATTATCGCTGACCATATTAAGGCCGCAATGTTTTTGATTTCCGAGGGAATTTTCCCGTCAAATATGGAGCAGGGTTATATTCTACGAAGAATTTTAAGAAGAGCAATTCGGCATGGTAAAATTTTAGGATTAAGTTCCGGTTTTTTAATCCCCTTAGCTAAAGAAGTTATTGAAATTTACAAAGATATTTACCCTGAATTAAAATCTCAGGAAACAGATATTTTAACTGTAATCCAAAAAGAAGAAGAAAAATTTTCTGATACTCTGGAAAAAGGATTAAAAGAATTTGAAAAAATTGCTGACAATGTCCGAATCG
>CAYOVW010000042.1:0-3396 GCA_964407555.1 uncultured Candidatus Saccharibacteria bacterium | reverse complement strand
TCGTTCTGGTGCGGCGCTCGGCTGCCAATTTACCCCGTTAGAAATTTATATTTTATCAACTCAAGATATTGTTCGATACAAAGAGTTGTTCTTATTGTTAAAGATTTCTAACGGGGTTTATATTCATTCTTGACTGAAAAAGAAAATTGTTGATTGAGTAATAAAAGAAAATTTTTCATATTTAGGTCGATATATAAATTAAAATTTTATATTTTTCATTCATACCTATGAAAATTGGAATTCTTTCGGACACCCATGATCAGGGAGGCCGCGTTAAAAAAGCGGTTAAAATTTTAAACAAAGAAAAGGTTAAATTAGTAATTCATTGCGGAGATATAATTGCGCCGTTTACATTGGAGTTCTATAAAGAATTAAGGTGTCCGATTAAATTTTTATTTGGCAATAATACTGGAGATATAAGGCTTCATTTGACTTATGCAAAGAAGTTCGGGTTACGTGATTTTGAATTTAATACCTTCTTTGCCCTAGAATTTGAAGGAAAGAAAATCGCAGCTTATCATGGAGACAACAGAGAAATTACTGAAGCCTTGATAAAGTGTGGAGATTACGACTGTGTATTTGCTGGCCATGATCACATTGCTAGAATTGAGAAGAGGGGCAAGGTTCTTTTTGTGAATCCCGGAACATTGGTAGACAAACACAAAAAAGGAATGAAACCACCAAGTATAGCTATTTACGATTCTGTAACTCACAAAGCAAAGACAATTTGGATAAGATAGTGCCGATTGCTCGGATGGGGGAAGATATTATAAAACTGGTTAATTGTCTTTTAATTTGCTATAATAAAAAACTAATCTCCCTTACAATGTCGAGCGGTTTTGATTAACACCGAATTTTATCTTTTCAGTCATATTCAATGAACCCTTGATTCATCTTTATCTTCGATAAATTTGAAATTTATTTTAATGTTCAATTTTTTTAAGAAAAATAAAAAAGAACCAAAGAATTTAAGGGAAATTTTGAAATACATTAAAGAGCTGGAAAAAAAACAGGAAAAAATTTCTTGCGAAATGGAAAGTCTTAAAGAAAGACAGAAACTTTTCATTCAAAAAGTAGGAATAGTCAGGTATAATCCTTTTTCTGATAGGATTGGCGGAAATCAGAGCTTTTCTATTGCCCTGCTTGACGCTAATAATAACGGCATAATAATTACCAGCCTCTATACCAGAGAAGGAAATAGGGTTTACGGGAAACCAGTGAAAAACGGCCAATCAGAACATCAATTGTCTAAAGAAGAAAAGAGGGCAATAGAAAATGCCAAGAAGAAATAATAACCCGCCTTTGCTGACTCGGCCTCCGCAGCTAAAGCTACTTTGGCGAAGTTGGCAGCTGTGACGGGCAAGGTTGAATAATATGATTAAAAATGAACCTAAAAAAATTAAAGAAAATTTAATAGCGCGGCCGCCAGTGGTCGTGCTTTTGGGACACATTGACCACGGAAAAAGTTCTTTGCTTCAGGCAATTAAAGATTTTAAAATTATTGAAAAAGAATCCGGAGGGATTACTCAACATATTGGCGCTTATCAGGTATGCGTGCAAGGAAAGAAAATTACTTTTCTTGATACTCCCGGACATGAAGCATTTTCCCAAATACGTTCCCGGGGGGTTAAAATAGCTGACATCGCTATTTTAGTTATTGATGTCTCAGAAGGAGTAAAAGCTCAAACCAAAGAAGCAATTTTATATATTAAAAAAACTGGAATTCCGACAATCGTTGCTTTGAATAAAATAGATAAACCTGAAAATGATCCAGAGAAAGTTAAAAGACAGCTTTCCCAGGAAGATATTTTAGTTGAGTCAATGGCCGGAAAAATTCCTTCAATCGAGGTTTCTGCTAAGACTGGCCAGGGGATTCCCGAGCTTTTAGAAATGATATTATTATTAGCGGAAATGCAACAGTTGACGGCTGCTCATCAAAAACCAGGGCAGGGGAGAGTTGTTGAATCGTATCTGGATAATTTGCGAGGGCCAACTGCTACCTTGCTTTTATTTGACGGGACGCTCGAAAAAGGCGATATTATTGCTACTTCTTCTGCTTTTGTTAAAATTAAAAATTTAGAAAATTTCCAAAAAAAATCTATTAACAAGGCCCTACCTTCCGAACCAGTAATTATTTTTGGCTTTAATCAAGTTCCGAAAGCCGGGGAAGAATTTAAGGTTTTTCCCGATATAGAAACAGCTAAAAACCATCTTCAAATCAAGAGAAAGCAGGCTGATTTCTTGGAAATTTCGGGCGAACAAAGAGTTTTGAATTTAATCTTAAAAGCTGATGTTCATGGCTCTATTGAGGCCATTGAAAAAATCCTAAAAGAGCTTCCGCAAGACAAAGTGGCTTTAAGGATTCTAAAAATAGAGACCGGAGAAGTAAATGAATCTGACATAAAACTGGCAAAATCAGCCACCCGAGCGTTAGCGAAAGATAAAGAAGGGAACAAATTCTCTTCGCCAATGGTAAAAGTTTTGGCTTTCCGGGTAAAAATAAATCCCATTGCCCGAGATTTGGCTGAAAAAGAGAAAATAAAAATACTTAGATTTGAGGTGATTTATGATTTAATAGAAGGAGTCAGGAATTTTATGGAAAAAATTATCAAGCCCGATGATGTTAGGACAGACTTGGGAAAAGTTAAGATATTGGTTAATTTTTTAGTCGAGAAGCAACGACAGATTGTTGGAGGCAAGATAATAGAGGGCAAAGTCAAAAAAGGAGCTCTGGCCGAGGTTTTTAGGGGTGAAGAAAAAATTGGCCAAGGTAAAATAAATAATCTTCAAAGAAATAAAAAGGATATTGATTTGATCGGCAAAGGAGAAGAGTGCGGGATATTATTTGAGGGAGATATTAAGATTGAAGAAGGAGATATTTTGGCAATATATATGGAAGAAAAAAGAAAAAGCGAACTGTAAGATATTATTGATAATGAGTAAACGTATTCAGCAAGTTAATCGTTTAATCCAGAAAGAGTTATCCTGGATTATTTTAAGAGAATTGGAAGAAGACTTATCTTCTTCGCCCACTTTAATTACTCTGACCAGAGTTGAAACATCAGGTAATTTAATTCAAGCCAAAGTTTATATTTCAGTATTGCCGGAAAATGAAATAAAAAGAGTTTTTCGAGTTTTAAATCAACAAATTTATGAGTTGCAGCAGAAATTAAATCAACGTTTAAAAATGAGACCGGTTCCCCGAATCAAATTTTTAGAGGAAAAAAAGACATCAGAAGCTGGCCGAGTCGAAGAAATTTTAGAAGAAACTAAAAAAGAAAAGAATTGAAAAAATAAGGAAAAGTTGTTAGATTAAACTAATGATGCGTGATGAAAACTACGTTTTCATCACGTAGTCGCTCGGCAACGAAGTCCTCAAAGTACCGACCCTCAAAA
>CAYOVW010000041.1:0-3419 GCA_964407555.1 uncultured Candidatus Saccharibacteria bacterium | reverse complement strand
TTCATATTTTTATGTTTGTTTTGATATATTAAGCAAAATTCCGATACCAACAAGTTCAGCAATTAAATGCGAGCCGCCGTAACTAATAAATGGCAAAGGAATGCCAGTTATTGGCAACAACCCGATCATTGAACCGATATTAACAAAAGCCTGAACAATAATCCAGGAAGTAATTCCGATTGCTGTAAGCTGAAAGAATTTGTTCTGTGTCTTTTTGGCAATTCTAAATCCTCTCCAAAGAAACATTAAAAAAAGAAAAATTAACGCCAATGCGCCGATGAAGCCAGTTTCTTCAGCAAAAATAGCGAAAATTGAATCTGAAATTGGTTGAGGTAAAAAGCCGAATTTCTGAATACCCATTCCCAGCCCCACTCCGGCGATACCCCCGGAACCAACAGCGATTAAAGCTTGTTTTGCCTGGAAGCCAATTCCCAAAGGATCAATTCCCGGCTGGAAAAAAACCAGCATTCGTTCCGCTCGATATGGGGCAATCTTTATCAGAGCGATCAAACTGCCGGCTACGAGAAAAAACATTAAAATAAGATGCCAAAAAGGAGTATTAGCTGAAAAGTAGATTAAAATTGCGGTTAGGACAATTATCCCCAGAGTGCTGATATCTGGCTGGAGCGCCAAAAGCAAACCAATTACACTGATAATAACTAAAAAAGCAATCAAGGTCTGGCTGATTTCCAACGAAGTCTTAGCGTCTTCTTGTTTTATCGATTTTTCTGTCCGAACACTTAGCCAAGCAGCTAAGTAAAGAATAAAAGTTAATTTTAAAAATTCTGCCGGTTGAAAAGTAATTATCCCTAAATTTAGCCAGCGGCTTGCTCCGCCAATAGTTACGCCAACCACTGGCAAAAAGACCATTGCCAATAAGATTAAATTTATTAAAACTAGAATTGGCGCCATTTTTTTTAAGAAATCCAGGCGAATCTTAAAAGCTAAAAAAGCTAAAATTATTCCCAAAACCAACCAAAAAACCTGGCGAAATAAAAGATAATCTGGACTGCCAAACATCTCCTGGGAAAAAGGCGCTGAAACGCTGGCTAAAATTAGTATGCCCAAACCTATTAAAACAGCTACAATAGTCAATAAAATACAATCAAAGGTTTGTCTCTTAATAAGATTTGCCGTATTTTTTAACATAGTTTTTATACAAATCCCCTCTTTCTTTATAGTCTCTAAAAAGATTAAAACTGGCAGAAGCCGGAGACAGCAAACAAATCTTTTCTCTTTCAGTGTGATGATAAGCCAATTTTACTGCTTCTTTCATATCTTTAGTAAAATACGCAGCGAGTTTCCTATTCCCTTTTTTAAGCTCCTGCCAAATTCGCTGCCCAGTAAATGGAAATAAAATCAAGGTCTTTATTTTACTCTTTATAATTCTTTTAGTCAATTTTCTAAAATCCAATCCCCTATCCAAACCACCCAAGAGCAAAGTTTCCACTTTGTTTCCCAGGGCACTCAGAGCCTCAATAGTAGTTTCTGGAATAACCGACAAAGAATCATTATAAAATTCAATTCCCTTAAACCGGCCGACAAATTCTAATCTATGGGGCAATGGTTTAAATTTTTTAATCGCTTTTTGGATATTTTTTTCTGAAGTTTTAAAAATTTTCCCCACCTCAACGCTAGCGGCTATATTTTGAAAATTGAACTCTCCTTTTAAGGGAATATCTTTAATTTTGATGATTTTTTTAATATTTCTGGTATTAATCGGGATTTTTTTAGCAACTGATGTTTTGGCAATTTCTCTGATTAATTTATCTTGAGAATTATAAATCAAAAAATCTTTTTCTGTTTGATAACGAGTTATATTAGCGTTAGCTTGAAGATATTCATCAAAATCTTTATGCCAATCTAAATGGTCAGGATAGCTGTTTAATAGAACAGCGACATGGGGGCTCTTTTTCAAATTCATTAACTGAAAACTAGAAAGTTCATAAACATAAATATCGACTTTCTTGGCATTAAATAAAAGTGAAAGAACCGGTTTTCCGATATTTCCAATCAAATGGACCCTTCGGTTTCGCTCAGGGCAAGCTTTTAAAATCTTATAAATTAAGGAAGCGGTCGTGCTTTTTCCTTTGGTTCCGGCAATGCCAATAATTATACCCGGACAACTTTCAAAAAAAATTTCAGTCTGCGAAGTAATTTTTTTAAGAGCTATTTTTGGCAGAATTTTAAGCGGAATCCCTGGTGCTTTAATAATAATATCATAATTTTTAAGCGCTTTAAGATAATCTTTCCCTAAATGCCATTTAATTTTCTTATCATTAATCTTAAATCTTAAATCTTTAATCTTTGTGTCAGCTATTCCTAAAACTTTATTGGGAAATAATTTTCTCAAAAACTTAAAAGTATCTCGGCCTTCCCGACCAAAACCTAAGATTAGTATGCTTGCCCCGCACCAATTTTGCCTTAATGTATCCAGATTGCTTTTGTTTTTTAATTCATCTAATTTCATTCTTCTCAAAATATCTTAAAAGATAAGGAATCTTGCCGAATTTTTTGGCTTTTTTCAAGCTCAAATCAAAAGCCAGCCTGTTTTCTTTGTAAGTGCCGACGCATTCAAAAGGTTTGAATCTCCCCTGCCCTATTAAAGATTTCATTATCAATAATAATTCTTTTTTGTTAAATAGATCTTGGCCAAAAATTTTAAGAAGCTGTTTTTTTTCTAAAAAAGGATATAAAGTAACGTAGATAAAAAGGCACTTGGGGCATTTGCCGCACCATTTTTTGAATGGTTTTTTAGTCCCGGAAGCGGTTTTGTAAGCTTCGTTGCAACTCAAGAAAGCGGAAAAATATTTTGGATATTTAGCGAATATTTCGGCTATTTTTAATTCTGGATATTTTCTTAAAAAACTAAAATATTCAATATTTTTATTCAGATATTTTTTGGAATAATTTTGGAACTTCTTTTCAAATTCAAGGCTTTTTGACCATTGATGGTTAATTATTTTTCCTAAATACTTAACATTTCCTTCGCTGGCGCTCTTTTCGTTTGAAAAAGCAATGTATTTATAGTCAAAAATATTTGCTGATAAAACGCTCAAAAAAGCCAAATAAGCTGAAAAAGGAGTGTGGCCGTTCAAAAACCCTTTTTGATTTAATTCCAATAATTTTTTGTCTATTTTTCGTTTGACAATTATCGGATTGCCGCATTCCCCGATTTTTATTACTTTTTTAGCTGCCTCAGTTGGATTTAGACTAAAACATTTGATATCTTTTTTAGCTTTTTTCAGTAATTCTAAGGTTATAATTGAATCTTTTCCTCCGCCAATTGGCACTAAATATCTGTTTTTTAATGACAGGGAGACTTTGTCTTTTTTTAACCCTTCGTTTTGCTCAGAAGAACAGACAAAACAAGGTTTTTGAAAAGGAATTTTATTTTCGTAAAAAAATTGGCCCATTCC
>CAYOVW010000040.1:0-3504 GCA_964407555.1 uncultured Candidatus Saccharibacteria bacterium | reverse complement strand
CTTGACAAACTTCCATTGCTAAAAATCTGGGATAAATCTCATTTAATTTTTCTACTTTATCTTCCTCCGCAATTTTAATTTCTTCTATCTTGTCTTCCTCTGTAATCTTAATTTGTTCTGGCGTTTCTACTCTCTCTTCCAATGGTTCAAAATACTGCCAAACCAAAACCTTGCTGCCAATAATAAAGACAACAGCTATTGCTGTTAAAATAGTAATTGGCGCTAGTCCTTTTTGTGAATTTAGAGCTATTAATTGTTTCAACATTTTTTGACTACGCGAGCGAGCGAAAAGATAAATCCCTTCTTCTGCTCTGCGCCTCGCTATCTCTCGGCTTGAGCGAACAAAGCGTTTAAGGCGCTATTTAGCCCTTCCCAGCTTTCCCAACTTTTCGTATTCTTTTTTCATTTCTTCTCTTCTTAAAGCCGCTCTTTTCTTCATTTGCCGGCTTTTAGGTTTTTCTCTAAACCTAATTTTTCTTGCCAAACGCAAAATCCCGCTTTTTCTGACCCTCTGAGTAAAACGGCGAACTAATGTTTGACTATTTTCCTTCTCTTGTTTTTTCACTTCTAAGCCCATGGTAATTTTTCTCCGCCCAATAAATGTAAATGCAAATGCTCCACTGTTTGGCCGGCGTCTTTGCCGACATTTATCACTAACCGATAGCCGGTTTCTGAAACATCCTGTTCTTTGGCTATTTTCTGGGCAATCAAAAACAACTGACCAATTAATTCTTTGTCTTTTAATTCTAAATCGTCAGCCGGCGAAATATGTTTTTTTGGAATAATTAAAAGATGGACTGGCGCGACCGGCGCAATATCTTTGAATGCTATAATTTCGTCATCCTGATAAACAATATCGGCCGGTATTTCTTTATTTATAATCTTGCAAAAAATACAATTCATCATAATACCCCTTTAAGCTTTTTCTTCATTATGCTTACCACTTTTTCCATTTTCACTGTTTCCTGTTGGCCGGTTTTCATATCTCTAATAATAATCGTATTCTCTAAAACTTCTTTCTGTCCCAAAATTAAAGTATATTTTACTCCAATTTTATCAGCTTGAGCTAACTGACCCTTTAAAGAATCGCTGCTGAAAGATTCAGCGATATTAATTTTTTCTTTCCGAAAACTTTCTAAAAGATTTAAGCTTTTTCTCTTAGCCAGACTCCCTAATTGAGCCAAGAAAATTTTGGCTTGCGCGGTCAATAAAGAAACCCTTACCTCTTTAGCCTTCATTAAATTTACTATTCTTTCTATCCCAATGGCCGCGCCGCAACCAGGTGTTGGCCTCCCGCCTAACATCTTAACTAAATTATCATACCTTCCTCCCCCCAGCAAAGCGCTTGTTTTTTTTTCCTGTTCGCTTCCCTCTTTTTCTTCAAAAATTTCAAAGACTGTCCTGGTGTAATAATCTAAGCCCCTTACTAAATAAGGATTTAAATTATAAGGAAGCTCAATTTCATCAAGAAACTCCAAAACTTCCTTAAAGTGTTGACGGCATTCATTGCAAAGATAATTAATCGCCTGCGGAGCTCGTTCTATTATTTTCCAGCATTTCTCTTCTTTGCAGTCTAAAACTCTTAACGGATTTTTCCTAAGCCTCTGCCGACAATCAGCGCATAAATCTGTTTCTCTTCTTTTTAAATAACTTACCAGAAATTTCCGATAACGAGGCCGACACTGGTCATCGCCAATACTGTTTATTTCCACAATCAATTTCTTAAACTTGAGCTCTTTTAGAATATTATAAGAAATCTGAATAATTTGAGCGTCAATCACTGGATTCGCTTCTCCTAAAATTTCTAAATCAAATTGATGAAACTGGCGATAGCGGCCAGCTTGAGGCCGCTCATACCTAAAAACCGGCCCGATTGAATAAAGTTTTACTGGCTGATGTAAATTGCGCATTCCATGTTCAATATAGGCCCGAACTATTCCCGGGGTAAATTCCGGCCTTAAAGTTAAAAAATCTCCTCCCTTGGTTTTTAAGTTATACATTTGTTTCTGAACAATATCGGTGCCTATTCCCGTCCCTTTTGAGAAAAGCTCTGTTTCTTCTAAAATCGGGGTGTCTATTTTTTTAAACTGATAAAAATTAGCCGCGTTTTCACAAACGCTGTAAATCTTTCTAAAATATCCTTGCTCGTCCGGCAGAATATCATGCGCGCCGGTTGGCGCTTGAAATTTTATTCTCATAAGCGCTTGTCTAATTGAATCTTTTCTATATCTATATCCTCAGCCTCTATAATTGTAAAAGGCCAAGCGCGAATAAAAGCCCGGCCAATAATGTTTTCTTTGGGCAACCCTCCCCAATCCCTTGAATCAATTGAAAAAAGCCTGTTGTCTCCTAAAAGAAAGTATTCATCTTGTTCCAAGAAAATTCTAAAATTTCCAGGGGATCGGACCGGAGGCAATAAATAATCTTTTTTATTGAAATCCCGAATCGTTCCGCTTCGGACATTGCTAAAAACTATTATCCCCCGGTCATCAATTTCTATTTCTATTATTTCTCCTGGCAACCCGGCAATTCTTTTAATATGAATTTCCCCATCGCTAACAGGATTTTTAAAAACCACAACCTCTCCTCTCTGCGGATTCCTAAACCGATAAGAAAGCCGCTCAACAATTAAATAATCATTGTTTTGAAAAGTTGGTTCCATAGAAATTCCTCTAACCAAAAACGGTTGAAATAAAAAATAACGGATAGGGATTACTACTAACAAGGAGATAGCAACCAGTTTCGCGATTTCTAAAATAAAAGTGATTACTTTTTTCATAATTTTCTAATTTAATTATACCAAACCTTTTTAATTTTACAAGCCCTATGCTATAATATGTATTATCCAACCTTTTCGGTAATAAGAATCGAGAAAATGGAGCGAGGATAAAAAAATATGATTCTAATTGTCGGCCTGGGCAATCCCGGGAGAAAATACGAAAAAACTCGGCATAATATCGGCTTTCAAGCAATCAACTATCTTAAATCTTTAAATTTAAAAGGAGTTATTTTGGCAAAACCCAAAACTTTTATGAATCTTTCCGGCAAAGCGGTTAAATCACTAATTGTCAAATACAAAATATCGCCTACGCGAGCGAAGCGAAGCGCGAAAGAAAAAGATTTATCTTCTTCGCTCGCCAATTTATGGGTGATTCACGACGACATTGATTTGCCTTTGGGAAAATTTAAAATACAAAAGAATCGAGGTTCAGCTGGACATAAAGGCGTTCAATCCATTATTAACGAGCTTGGCACAAAAGACTTTTGGCGAGTAAGAATCGGCATTTGCCCCCCTTCCTTATCAGGAAGGGGTAAACCTAAAGATGTTAAAAAATTAGAGCGCCAAGCGCCTAAACCGTTACGCGCTTCGGCGCTCGACCGACCGCAAGAAGATTTTGCGCGCTGGTTTGTTCTTAAGAAATTCAATAAAAAAGAAGAGGAAATTGTTAAAGAGGTTATTAAAAGAGCTGTTGAAAAAATAGGCATAACTGCGTGATGAAAACT
>CAYOVW010000039.1:0-3531 GCA_964407555.1 uncultured Candidatus Saccharibacteria bacterium | reverse complement strand
AAAACCCTTAGAAACAATTGAATGGTCCATAGAGCAAGCGGAGAAGCAGGGTTTTCCTCATTTTATGTTGAAAGAGATAATGGAGCAGCCGGAAAGTATTGAAAATTCTTTAAGAGGAAGATTAATTTTAGAACAGGGAAAAGCTAAGTTAGGAGGATTAGATTTAATTCAAGAAAAATTAAGAGAAATTGAGAGGATAAGTATTATTGCTTGCGGCACTGCTCATTATGCTGGCTTAGTTGGGGAATATATGTTAGAAGAATATGCTGGCATTCCTTGCGAGGTTGATTTAGCTTCTGAATTCCGTTATCGAAAGCCAATTATAGATAAAAAAACTTTAGTTTTAGCAATTTCACAATCTGGCGAAACAGCTGATACTTTGGGCGCTATCAAAGAGGCGAAAGAAAAGGGAGCAATGGTTTTAGGTATTGTTAATGTTGTTGGCTCTTCGGTTACCAGGGAAACCGAGGCCGGAATTTATAATCATATTGGTCCGGAAATCGGAGTAGCTTCAACAAAAGCTTTTACTTCCCAACTGACAGTTTTGGCTCTTTTAACTCTGTTTTTGGGAAGGCAACGTCAGATGTCAGTGATCATGGGTCAGCGAATTGCCAAAGAGTTAATGAGAATTCCCGAGTTGATTAGAGAAGTTTTAAAGACCGAACCCCAAATTAAAAAACTAGCTGAAAAATATAAAGATTTTAGTAATTTCTTATATCTTGGTCGAAAATATAACTATCCCATTGCCTTAGAGGGAGCTTTAAAACTAAAAGAAATTTCTTATATTCATGCTGAAGGCTACAGCGCTGGCGAAATGAAACACGGTCCCATTGCTTTAATTGATGAACACTTTCCTACTTTTATTATTTGTCCTTCTGATTCGGTTTACGAAAAAGTGATTTCTAATGTAGAAGAAATTAAAGCCAGGAAGGGACCAGTAATTGCTTTAGCCACAGAAGGCAATGAGGATATTAAAAAAATAGTTGATGATGTAATTTACGTTCCCAAAACCCTGGAAATGCTGTCTCCTATTCTCAGCGTTATTCCCTTGCAGCTTTTCGCTTATCATATGGGGGTTTTACGGGGGTGTGATGTAGATAAACCCAGGAATTTGGCAAAAAGCGTTACAGTTGAATAATACTATGGATAAAATTATTTTATTGGGCAACGAAGCTATTGTCCAGGGCGCTTTAGAGTTAGGGGTTCAGTTTGTTTCTACTTATCCAGGCACACCGGCTTCAGAGATTGGAGACACTTTTTATAAACTAAAAACTAAAAACGAAAAGCGAAAAGCTAATTTTTATTTTGAATTTTCGACCAATGAGAAAGTTGCTTTGGAAGCTGGAATTGGCGCTTCTTTCTCTGGAATGAAAACAATGGTGGCAATGAAAAGTTTTGGCTTAAATGTCGCATCAGACGCTTTACTACCCTTTGTTTATACCGGCGCAAAAGGACCATTTGTCATTGTGGTGGCTGACGATCCTTCCTGCCATAGTTCGGCTCAATCTGAGGAAAATATTAGAGGGTTATCTTTTCTGGCCCATATACCAACATTAGAACCTTCTGACCCCCAAGAATGTAAGGATTTTGTAAAATTAGGATTTCAAATTTCAGAAAAATTTAAAATTCCGGTAATGATTAGAACTACTACGCGAGTTGCTCATCAAAGAGCGCCGGTCAAGATAGGGAAGTTTGTCCCGCATCCCCTCCACCAAAATTTGGCGGGGGGTGGCGCAAGGTTTGTTAAAGACACGAAAAGATTTGTTACTATGCCGCCAAGAGTGCTGGAAATGAAAAGAGAGCTTTTGGAAAAGATAGAGAAAATTAAGCAGTTTTCCGAAAATTCTAAAATTAACAGAGGCCCGACCTCTGTCAAGGCTGAATTAGGAGTGATTACTTCGGGAATTTCTTATTTGTATGTGATGGAAGCATTGAAAGAGCTTAATTTGACTTTGCCGGTTTTGAAGCTGGGATTTTTTTATCCTTTGCCAGAGAAGAAAATTAAGAATTTCATTAAAAATTTGAAAAAAGTTTTAGTAGTTGAAGAATTAGAACCTTATTTAGAAAAAGAAGTTGAAAGATTGGCAAAAGACGCGAATTGTAAGTTGAAAATTATCGGCAAACAATTACTGCCTGAAGTCGGCGAACTAAAGCCAGAGAATGTTACTTCAGCTATCGCTAAATTCACAAATAAAAAATTCAATATTCAATGTTTAAAATTCAATATTCCAACAGTCAAGCGTTTTCCTCGGCTTTGTCCCGGCTGTCCTTATTGGCTGGTAATTTCAGCCATTAAAAAAGCAGCCAATCCCAAAAAAGTAATTTTTGGCGGAGACATCGGCTGTTATATGTTGTTTGGCCTTTATCCTTTGAATGTTCAGGATTATTTATCTTGTATGGGGAGTTCAATAGGAATTGCTCACGGTATTAAAAAAATAAGTAAGCAAAAATTAATTACTTTTATCGGGGATTCAACTTTTTTTCATTCCGGTATTCCTGCTTTAATTAATACAGTTTTTAACAAATCCGATCCTCTGATTATTGTTTTAGATAATCAAACTACAGCTATGACCGGCCATCAGCCTCACCCCGGCGCTCCGGCTGCGTCCAATGGTATAAAAATTGAAAATATTGTTAGGGCCTGCGGAGTGAAAAATTTGAAAGTGATTGACCCTGCCAATCAAGAAGAATTTATTAAAACATTAAAAGAATTCTTAAACAAAAAAGAGGTTTCAGTAATCATTGCCAGAAGACCTTGTGTCTTTGTAAAAAGTCGATGAAAGCTTTACTTTCATCTTCACTTTCGCCTCCTTCGGAGGCTCAGTAAATGAAAAAAGATTTCAATATTATTATTGCTGGTACCGGCGGTCAAGGTTTAATTACTCTTTTGCAGATTATTGCTGAAGCTGCTTTAGGAGAGGGCTATGACATTAAGACCTCGGAACTTCATGGTTTATCGCAAAGAGGGGGTTCGGTTGAGGTTCATCTCAGATTTGGCAAAAAAATTTATTCTCCTTTAGTTTCTCAAGGAAAAGTTGATTTAATTTTAGGGTTGGAAATGCAAGAAGGCTTGAAAGCTTGCTATTTCGCTAACCCCAAAACAATTTTTCTGATAAATAAATATCTTATTCCTATATCTTCCCAAAAGCCGCTTTTAGAAAACAAAATTTTAAAAATTTTGAAAAAATTTTCAAAAGATATTAATCTCGTCCCGGCAGCGGAAATTTGTCAAAAAGAGTTAGGGACTAATGTAGTAGCAGGAGTTTATCTAATAAGTTTAGCTTCCTTTAGGGATTTAATTCCTATTAAACCGGCCTCAATAAAAAAAGCCCTCAAAAAGATAATTCCAAAGAAGTATTTGGAATTAAACCTCAAAGCTTTTAATCTAGCTAAAAGCTAAAT
Source organism: uncultured Candidatus Saccharibacteria bacterium (assembly GCA_964407555.1). GTDB lineage: Bacteria > Patescibacteriota > Minisyncoccia > Minisyncoccales > RBG-13-42-11 > JAHXGL01. Next base: position 129 of record CAYOVW010000039.1, on the reverse strand, counting down.
TTTCTCAATTTGGGCTCCGAGTTTTCTTAATTTTTCTTCAATTTTTTCGTAGCCTCTTTCAATTTGAAAAATATCTTCAATTATAGTTTCTCCTTTAGAGATTAGGCCGGCTAAAATTAAAGAAGCGCC
>CAYOVW010000038.1:0-3868 GCA_964407555.1 uncultured Candidatus Saccharibacteria bacterium | reverse complement strand
GGTCACCAAAAACAATGGAGACTTTTTAAAAGAGCAGTCGAAGCGGAAAAAATCTCGCAAGCTTATTTATTCGCTGGTCAAGAAAAAATAGGAAAAAAAGCTTTTGCCTTGGAATTGGTTAAATTAATTAACAGCCAGCCTTGCTTGAAGGAACATGACCCTGATTTGATTTTAATTGAGCCACAAGATTCAGTAATTCAGATTAGCCAAATAAGAGAATTAAATAGTTGGCTATCTTTGAAACCGCATTCCGCTTTGTTCAAAATAGCAATCATAGATCAAGCTCACTATTTGACTCAAGAAGCCCAGAATTGTTTTTTGAAAACATTGGAAGAACCAAGGGGCAGGGCGCTCTTAATTTTAATTACGGAAATGCCCGAACTTTTAGTTTCAACCATTCTTTCTCGGGTTCAGAAAATAAAATTTTTCCCGGTTAATAAAAACGAAATTAGAACTTATCTAAGAAAACAAGGAATTAGAGACGAAGAAGTAGAAGAAATTACTGAACTTTCTTTTGGCAAACCGGGTTTAGCCATAGACCTTATTTCAGACCGTGAAAAATTAAAAAATGAAAGAAAAATTATCAAAGAGCTAATTACTGTTTCTAGAGCTAATCTAGCTTTTCGTTTTCAATATGCCAAAGAATTATCCGAGAGAAAAGACCTGGGAGAAGTTTTGAATGCTTGGTTAAGATATTTCAGAGGGGCGGGGATTTATAAATTCAAAAATGCCATTAAACAAATCCAAGAAGCAAATTTTCTAATTTCATCCACCAATGTCAATCCAAGACTAACCTTGGAGGTATTAATGTTAGAAATATGACCCATCAAGAGATTATCAATAAAATTAAGCCCGAACTGGACAAAGTGATTATTTTTTTAGAAAGAGAAATGGCAAAAATAAGGACTGGCCGAGCTTCGCCAGCCCTGGTTGAAGATGTAATAGTTGATTGCTTTGGCCAGAAACTCCCATTAAAACAATTAGCTACCATTTCTATTCCGGAAACAAAACAAATTTTAATCCAACCCTGGGACAATTCTTATATTGAAGGGATTGTTTCTGCTTTGAGAAAAACCGGGACCAGCGCAAATCCAGTGGTTGATAAAGAAAAAATTAGGATTTACTTGCCTTCTTTGAATGAAGAATATCGGAGAAATCTAGTCAAGCTTATCTCGGAGAAACAAGAACAAGCGAGGATTACTGTTAAACGTTGGCGAGAAGAGGCCTGGGAAGAAATTCAGGAGCGATTTAAGCAGGGAGAGATTCGGGAAGACGATAAGTTCCGCGCTAAAAACGAGCTCCAGGATTTAATAGATGAATATAATGAAAAAATTGAACAAAAAACAGAAGCCAAAAAGAAAGAAATAATGGAATAAATGTATGCTTGAAATTATAATCGCTCTTATCGCCCTCAGCTTATTAATCATTTTCCATGAACTGGGCCATTTTTTGTTGGCTAAAAAGTTCAATGTTAAAGTTGAAGAATTTGGTCTTGGTTTGCCGCCGCGTGTTTTTGGCAAAAAAATTGGCGAGACTCTTTTTTCTTTAAACGCTATCCCTTTTGGCGGTTTTGTTAAAATGTACGGAGAGGAAAAAGACATTAAAGACCCTCGAAGTTTTACCGGTAAACCAATTTGGCAGCGGGCTTTGATTGTTGCCGCCGGGTGTGTTGCTTTCTGGGTTGTTGCCGTTATTTTATTTAGCATTATTTTTGGTTTAGGCGTGCGATTAATAATTCCTGATGACAAAGAATTGATTGCTTCGTTAATTGTCCCAGAAGTTCAGATTTTAACTGTTGTTTCTGAATCTCCCGCTTGCAGAGCCGGATTAATCCCTGGTGATGTAATTAAAAAAATGAAATCACAAGTTTCAATTCTTGAGGTTGACAACATTGAACAGGCCCAGGAATTTATTAAGACCCATCAAGGCCAAGAGATTATTTTAACAATTCAAAGAGGTCAAGAAGTTTTTGAAAAAACCTTAATTCCTAGAAAGGACCCGCCAGAAGGTCAAGGACGGATAGGAGTTTCTTTTATAGAAATATTTCCTTGGTGGCAAGCGCCAATTGAAGGAATAAGAATTACCGCTAATTTAACTTATGTCATTATTGTTATTTTTGGACAGATGATAGGGGCAGGGATCACTGGAGAGCCTCTTCCTCCAGAGCTTGAGGGCGCCGAAGTAATGGGACCAGTAGGAATTTTTGGCTTCATCGTAGAAAGACTTCAAATGGGAATTGTTTATTTTTTAAAAATTATCGCTATTATTGCTATTCATTTAGCAATCATTAATCTTTTGCCGATTCCGGCTCTTGACGGCGGCAAACTGCTTTTTCTAGGAATTGAAGGAGCGCGGGGCAAACCTATTCCTCAAAAAATTGAACAGAATATTACCGGTGTTTTCTTTTTCCTTCTTATTACCTTAATAATTTTTATAACCATAAAAGACATTGCCAGACTTTTCTAAAACTATGCTTCAATCACAACTTTTCACTAAGACAATTAAACAAGCGCCGAAAGACGAGAAAAGCATTAATGCGCAACTTTTAATCAGGGCTGGTTTTGTTGACAAGTTAATGGCCGGAGTCTATTCTTATTTGCCCTTGGGCCTGCGGGTCTTAAAAAAAATTGAAAATATTATCCGCGAAGAAATGAATAATATCTCTGGTCAGGAAGTTTTTATGCCGGTTCTCCATCCTAAAGAGATTTGGCAGAAAACAGAACGCTGGCAGTATTCGGAGATGTTTAAGCTAAAAAATCGGCAGGGAAAAGATTTTGGTCTGGGCTGGACCCATGAAGAAGTTATTACTCCAATAGCGCAAAAGTTTGTTAAATCTTATAAAGACCTGCCTGTTTTTATTTATCAGATTCAGGATAAATTCCGCGATGAGTTGCGAGCTAAATCAGGGTTATTAAGAGGAAGAGAATTTATGATGAAAGACCTGTATTCTTTTCATCAGGACGAGTCGGACCTGGAAAAATATTATCAAAAAGTAATAAAGGCCTATTTTAGAATTTTTAAGAGATGCGGTATTGAAAGACAAACATTTTTAACCTCGGCTTCCGGCGGCGCTTTTTCAAAATACTCCCATGAGTTTCAAACATTAACCGATTCTGGCGAGGACGAGATATATCTTTGTCAAAAATGCAAATTGGGAGTGAATAGAGAAATTATTGAGAAAGAGAGATATCAATGTCCAGAATGTAAAAGCCGGAAATTAGTAACAAAAAAATCAATTGAAGTCGGCAATATTTTTAAATTAAAAGAGAGATTTAGCAAAGCGTTTGATTTTAAGTTCAGAGACGAAAAAGGTTTGGAGAAGTTCGTTCTGATGGGCTGTTATGGTATCGGGCTTGGCCGTTTGCTCGGAGCAGTAGTTGAGGTTTATCATGATGACAAGGGAATTATTTGGCCAAAACAAGTTGCTCCTTTTGATGTTCATTTAATCCAGATAGAAAAATGTCCGAATCGGAACGATTCGGAATTTTATAGTAGAAAAATTAAAAAAGCTAGCCAGAAGTTATATCAGGATTTACAAAAACAAGGGATTGAAGTATTATATGATGATAGAGAAGAGAAGTCGGCCGGAGAAAAATTCGCAGAAGCGGATTTAATTGGAATACCAATCAGAATTGTAATAAGCGAAAAGACATTAGCAAAAAATAGTGCCGAAATTAAAAAAAGAGAAAAAAAAGAGGTCAAATTAGTAAAAATAAAGCGCTTACCACAATTCTTAAATGTAAAATTTAAAATGAAAAAATAAAAATGACAATCTAAAATCTAAAATGATTTTTTATTTTTTTTAATTTTTCTCTGTCGTTTTTCATTTTTAGTTTTTAGTTTTTAATTTGAAAACATGTTCAACAAA
>CAYOVW010000037.1:0-3920 GCA_964407555.1 uncultured Candidatus Saccharibacteria bacterium | reverse complement strand
AAAGCAGTACTCTACCATTAAGCTACAGGCCCTCTAATTATTTCTAACGGGGTGAAAATGCGACACATTGCCTTTATGCTATATCCCCGTATTTTGTTTGACCTTTTGTTAGAAGCTTCATATACTAAATACTAGACGAATATCCTTTTCTAATATTAATATTTTCGAACAAAAAAGTCAAAAACTGATTTATTTTTGAATAAATTTTGAATATCATGTCTAATAAAACAGTAAAGCCAAAAGGGGCACGAGAAGAAAAAGAAGAAAAAAAAGACAGATACAATCCTTTTGAAAAAGAAAAATATTGGCAAGATTTCTGGGAAAGAGAATGTGTTTATGAGTTTAATCCTGAACAGCCAGGAACTCTTTATGTTGTTGACACGCCACCTCCCACTATTTCCGGAGCCCTGCACCTAGGACACATTTATTCTTATACGCAACCAGAAGTGATCTCCAGGTTTAAAAGAATGGAGGGTTCAAATGTAAGGTATCCGTTTGGTTTAGATAATAATGGCTTGCCCACGGAAAGATTGGCTGAAAAAGAAATAGGTATCAGGGGTCAAGACATGAAATTAGATGAATTCATTAAGGCCTGTTTAAGGATCACTGAAAAATATAGTAAAGCTTATAAGGCTCTTTGGAAATCGATTGGTCTTAGCGTGGATTGGCGGCTTGAATATTCTACTATTTCTCCGGAAATACAAAAATTATCACAATCTGTCTTTAAAGAACTTTACGAAAGAGAACTTATTTATAAAGAAAAAGCGCCGGCGCTCTATTGCACTGAATGCCAGACGTCATTTGCTCAAGCCGAAAAAGAAGATAAGGAAAAAGAAACTATTTTTTTTGATTTATTATTTAAAACAAAAGGCGGGCAAGATTTGATTATTTCTACAACCCGGCCAGAAATGCTTCCTGCTTGTGTGGCAGTATTTGTCAACCCAAAAGATAAAAGATATCTCCGGCTTATAGGGAAAAAAGTTAAAACTCCCCTAGGACAAGAAGTAACTGTTATCTCAGACGATAAAGTTGATATAAAAAAAGGCAGTGGCGCAGTTATGTGCTGCACTTATGGAGACGAAACAGATATCTATTGGAAAAAAACCCATCAATTACCAGAAAAAATTATTTTAAACAAGAATGGAAAAATCCAAAATATAGACAATGTTGCTCCCGAGATGAATGGCAAGACAATAAACGAGGCGCGAAAAATAATTATAGAAAAGCTTAGAAGCAGCGGTTTTGTGAAGAAGGAAAAGAAGATTAAGCACAATGTTGGTGTTCACGAACGTTGCGGTACCCCAATTGAGTTTTTGCCAACAACTCAGTGGTTTATAAAAATGCTTGACATGAAGGATAAATTACTAAAAGCGGGCCAGAAAATAAATTGGCACCCTCCTTATATGAGGAAAAGGTATGAAGAATGGGTCTCTAATCTAAAATGGGACTGGTGTATTTCTAGAGAACGTTTTTACGGAATTCCAATCCCGGCTTTTAATTGTCACAACTGTGAAAAAGTTGTCATTCCCGATAAAGATAAATTTCCCATAAATCCTAAAACAGAAAAAGACCAACATAATTGTCCTGATTGTAAAACAGGCAAACTGATTCCCGAAAAAAGCGTTTTAGATACCTGGTTTACTTCTGCGTTGACCCCGGATATTAATAATCATCATCCATTAAATGGGCGATTGCAAAATAAATTATATCCTATGTCTGTTCGGCCACAGGCGCATGAGATTATCAGAACCTGGACTGTTTATTCAATATTAATGGGCTTGTACAGACATAACAAGGTGCCATGGAAAAATCTAATGATCTCTGGCCATCTTCTATTAAAAAAAGGAGAGAAAATAAGCAAGAAAAAGGGGGGCGGAAAATATAATCCGGAAGAATTGATTGCCTCGCAATCCGCGGATGCTATTCGTTATGCAATGTGCGGCGCGACATTAGGAAGAGATGGTTATTTTGATGAAAAAGAAGTAGCCAAAGGAAAAAAATTAGTAACAAAAATTTATAACGCCGGCAAGTTGGTTTTGAGCAAGTTACAAGATTTTGATCCAAAAGTAAAATTCTTAAAAAATAATTTAGAAGCGTTTGACCAATGGATTATCCAAAGATCTTTAGAAACTGCTCAGAAAATGTCAGAATCCTTTAACCGCTATGAATTTTTACATGCCAGACAAATATTTGAAGGCTTTTTTTGGTCGGAATTTTGTGATAATTATTTGGAAATCGCAAAAGGAAGGCTGTCTATTGTTTCTAATAACGAGAAAGAGTTAAATAAAAAAAGATCGGCCCAATTTGCGGCGTATCAGAGCTTTTTAAATATCTTAAAAGTAGCTTCGCCTTTTATTCCCCATATTACAGAGGAAATGTATCATGCTGAAATTGTTAAAAAAGGCCGAGGGGAAGATATCCGCGAATCCCTAGAATCAAAAAGCGAGCAAGGATATTTTTATAGAAACGGAAAAGTAAAAAGTATTCATAATACGAAATGGCCTTCTGGTAATAAAGAATATTTTGACAGTGAAATAATGAAAGGCGCGGAATTAGCGATATCTTTTATCTCTGAGGTAAGAAAATTCAAAACTAAAAATAATATCGGGCTTGGAGCAAAGCTTGCCTTGTTAAAAATTAAATGCCCTAAAGAAAAACAAAAAATATTAAAACCGTTCTTAGAAGACATTGCTTTTGTTGCCAGGGCAAAAAAAATAAACCAAGCAATAAATAAAGAAATTGGAATCGAAGCTAAGATATAACACTCCTTTCAGGCTGCCCAGATTTGAACTGGGAATACCCAGCCCTTTCTTTTTCGGGAAGCCGGGATTTGAACCCGGGATCTCCTCGTCCCGAACGAGGCGCGTTAAACCCCTACGCTACTTCCCGTCTAACAAGGACGGGGCGTGCTACCATTACACCACAGCCTGTTAAGTTACCCAGTATTTTTGCTTGGTCATTTCGTCTCTTTTTGTTTCTAATTTTTCTCTCTCTTTTCTACTTCTCTGGGCTAAAGAAATTAGCTCTTTCTCAGACATTTCACCCAATTTTTTAATCTCTTTCTTCAAAAATTCTTTTTTGTTTTTCTTTGGAGCGTCTAAAACATAACCGAGCAGAATATCTAGAATCTGCCCTATTTTAGGCCCTGGTTTTATTTTTAGGATTTCCATCACATCATGGCCATTAACCTTAAGCATCTTTACTGAAATCGGGTCCTGGGAAACCTTTTCAATAATGTATTTTAAATGCCTTAATTTATACGGCTCGGCTTTTGGCACTCCAGAACCAATCCGGTCAGCCATTCTAACTTGCAATAATTCTTCCATATTTTCCAAGCCAACCTGCCTAACCAATCGCCTCACTGAAGAATCTGAAACCTCGCCCACATTATAATAAAAAAGATGATACCTGACTAATTTTGTGATTTTTTCAATATCTTTTTTCGGAAATTTCAAGCGGTTCAAGACTTGGTTGGTCATTTTAGCGCCAACTACTTCATGGTTGTAAAAAGTAGCGTCTAATCCCTGGCCTCTTTTTGTTTTTGGTTTGCCAATATCGTGAAACAAAGCGGCCAGCCGAACATATTTATTAAAATTTCTCTTAGCCGCATAATCCAATGAACGCAAATTATGGTCATAACATTCATATATATGGTGCTTGTTTTGCTCAACACCATATCCTTCTTCTAACTCAGGAATAATATATTTTAACAAATTCAAAGTTCTTAAAAGTTCAATCCCCTGGGCCGCTCTTTTATTCATTATAATTTTTATTAATTCATCCCTAAGCCGTTCTTTAGAAATTTTTTCAAGCCAAAGCGCATTTTTCTTTATTGCTTGTTCTGTTTTTTCTTCAATAGAAAAATCTAAAACTGTGGCAAATCTTACTGCTCTTAACATTCTTAAAGCATCTTCATTAAA
>CAYOVW010000036.1:0-4126 GCA_964407555.1 uncultured Candidatus Saccharibacteria bacterium | reverse complement strand
ACTATGGAAAAAGAAGAAAAAATAAGTTTTTCTCTTAATTTAGAAGAATATAAAGCATTTAAGAATTTTTTATCAAAATAAAAGTTAATAAAAATCGTTAAAAGATGTAGATGTTAAATATCTACACAACATCTAAATTAATTTTCATTTTCTATGTATCAAGGTTTTGAGCATTCAAAATATCTAATGAGAAGAGCTGTTTTAACGATTATGGGCAAATGGTCTATTTATGATCCGCTTGACAATGAAGCCTTTTATTGCGAACAGGAATGGTCATTAAAAACAGGCCTTCATATCTATTCTGGCAAAGATAAGCAAAACGAAGTTTTAACAGCCAAGACACGGCAAATTATTGATTTCTCTGCTGCTTATGATATTGTTGATCCTCAAACTGATGAAAAGATAGGCGCGGTTAAAAGAAAGGGCTGGCAATCTTTGCTAAGAGATGAATGGATAATTATGGATAGAAATGACAGAGAGATAGGAGTCCTTAAAGAAGATAATATTTTTCTCGCTTTGGTGAGACGTTTTAAGCTTGATTGGCTGTTGCCTAAAAAATATATTGTTTCTATTGGAGAAGTTCCGGTGGCTGTTTTCCGCAAGCATTTTAATCCTTTTGTTTGGAAAACTTCCCTTGATTTTTCCCAGGATATAAGAAAATTATTAGACAGAAGAACAGGAATTGCCTTAGCTCTTCTTCTCTGTGCGATTGGAGAAAGAGGAAGATAATCTGTTATAGGGTTTGTTATTGCAAGGTTCTCGGAGTCAGGCATGTGGTCAGGCATTGAGAATTTGTTTAGTTACAGCTCTTGACAAAAGGGCTGTTTTTTTAAACAAATTGTGATAAAATAAAGTTGTGGAGAAAAATTATGATGGAGTTTTTTAGAAAAGAAGCAACAATAATTGAAGGAGGAACAAATGAAAAAGGTGTAGGGGAAATAGGAAATGAACAAGGAGAAAAGTCTGGTTTAGAAAGTGGGCACGATGAAATTGTTTCTGAAGTATCTGGCTTACGTGAAAAAAAACAGGAACGTCAAGAAAAAGAAACAGAATTAATTTCTTTGTTTAAGAGAAGGGGATTTTCTATTAACCCAGAAGAAATCAGGAAATTTATTAATAAGAAGGGAAGGCAGGAGGCATTTGAAATTCCAATAAAAAACTGGTCTTTGTTTTTAGATATTTGCGAAATAGAGAATTATAGAGAAAAATTAAAAAAATTAGAAAAAGAGGGGCTATTGCCCAAAAATAGAAAAACGAACAAGAGAGTTAAAAAAATGGCCCCCTTGCCTTTAGAGGAAAATAGGCCCTTGAATGAATTATTTGAAAACAAGAAACTGTTGAGATTGCTTAAAGTTCCAGCAGACAACCTTAAATCTGCTAGAAGGTTTTATGGTATTAATGATTTAACTGGCATCCGTAGCTTAGCCGGAAAAAATAAGGTCGTAGAGCTGCTTGAAGTTCCAGCAGGTAATTTTAATCTTGTTCAAAGGCGCTGTAAAATTGATAGCGCTGACGGAATTGAGGGCTTGGCTAAACAGGAAGGAATAGTTCAAGCGCTTAAACTGCCAGAGAAAAAATTCAAGTTATTTTTAAAACTGCAGGAGAAATCATGGGATTCAAAAGAAGAATTTGAAGTCATTTGCCGGGAGAACGAAGAGATAATCCAATCCCTCGGCTGTCTTCCTTACAGATCTCTTGAAGTAGCGATCCAAAACCAAATTTTGACCAAGGAAAACTTTAGAAAAATTCCTGATTCTCTGATAGCAAGATTAGACGAGTTTATAGATTTTCAGAAAATAAATACTGTTGAAGAGAAAGAGAAAATTGATATTCTTAGAAGCTTAGTTCGTTATTACCGTCATTTTCCTTTGGCTGCTGACCAAACTATTAAGGCGCTCCTTGAGAACAAGCTGGACTTTATAAAAGACGAAAAGGAGTTATTTGAAATAATAGACAGGTTAAAATTTTTCTCGCTGAATATTTTTGAAAAATATAAAAAGATTTCTTCTCGCAAAGACAGAGAAAAGTTAATAGGCAGAGTTAAAAAAATGAGGAAAAAGATATTTCAGAATAGACCGTTAAAGATTCGTGAGGAAAATTTTGTTGAAGCAGCTGATTTAATTAAATATTGTTTTAATTTGGAGATGGATACAAAAGAAATAATAGAATCTCTTTCAGGGATAAAGGACAGAACTCAGGATTTAAAATTAAAAAAAGACAATCCTAAGAGTTTCGAAGTTAATCCCCTTTTTTCTTATTCTCAAGAAGTTGAGCTTGAACAAGGAACTGAAATAGATTCTAAAAAAATTAATTTTTTCCAAAATGTTTTTAGAAAAAGCGGCCAGAAAAGAGAAACTTTAGAAATGGGAAGAGAAGAAGACAAACGAAAAATTAGACAAGAAATTTTTTCTTTTCTGTCCAGGGTGGCAAGAGGGGATACCATAATAACAAAAAAAGATTTTCTTTTTGAAAGCTTAGAAGATTTAGCTGTCTTTTTTTCCATTGTCAGAGGGCAGGCAATGGAAAATCTGGCAAAAAGGAGAATTGAATCCAAAAATCTTTCATTGGTCCGAACCTATCTTTTTGAGATAAATGATAGTTTAGAAAAATTTGAGAATGATTTTGAACGAGCGCTTAAAACTTTTCTTGATGAAAATCCGGATGAAAAAGAAAAACTAAAACAAATTCTGTCCAAAGACAAATATAAAGAAAAGACTTTAAAGCTGTTAGGGGGTTTGGGGTTGACTGACCTTGATTCAGAAAAGATTGCTAAAGTTTTATTTCTTTTATCTCCGCAAAGAATTGTTAAAAAACTTCAAATAGAGACCAATGGAGAACTCGAAAAGTTTAAGAGAGTTCAAAGAAAAACCAAAGAAACAGCTGAACAAAGGGCAGAAATGAAACTTGTCCCTTGTAAAAACGCGGCCTCTTTTTTCGCTTCCTTTATTGAGGGAAGTAAAAGAATAGATACTTCTGTTTTTAACAATAAAAACTATTTTGTTTTTAATCTAGTTGATAAAACAAACGAAGAAAGGTTTCTTAAAGGAAGTATTCAAGCCCATTTTATTGAGGTGCGTGCTAAGAGGGCCTTGCTTTTGCGAGAGATTAATTTTGATTCCGACCTTTTGTATAAAACAAGAACTGACTCTTTAACAGACGAGACCTTAAAAGCAGTTAAAGCTTTTGCTAACAGCAACCATTTAGAAGAAGTATATCTTCCTGAACAACCAGTGAGCCCGCGGAAAGAAATTTGTGATTATCTTAATCAATATCTATTTGAAGAAAAAGAACTTTCTTTTTCAGATGCTCAACAACAAAAACAACAACAAAAAATTTCAAGAATTTACAAAATATAATTCATAAATGCAAAAAATTAATTTTTTAATTTTATTTTTCTCAATTTTCTCAATTGTTTTTGGTTTGTTTTTGCTGCCTCAGAAAATCGGCTCTGAAGCTCAACCTGAAATCCAGAATGAAAAAAGAACAGCGTTGTCTCTGGTTGTTGTTTCTGAAGTTAAAGGGGAAATTAAGGCCGGTACTTTTCAGTATCTAAAAAGAGTAATTGGGACAGCGGAACAAGAGAGAGCTGATTATTTAGTGATTAAATTGGATACGCCAGGCGGACTTTTGAAGGCGACTGAAGATATTGTTGATTTAATTCTGGATTCGCCAATAAAAACTATTGTTTTTGTTCATCGAGAGGGCAGCTGGGCATATTCAGCCGGCACTTTTATTTTAATGTCTGCTGATTATGCTGTTGTTCATCCAAGGGCTTCTATTGGCGCAGCCCAGCCAGTAATAATGGGCGCTGATGGGATAGGAGGCGCGGGAGAAAAAATAATTGAAGGGATGGCGAGTTGGATGAGAACTTTGGCTGAAACTCACCAGAGAAATTCAGAAACAGCGGAAAAATTTGTTCGGGAGAATTTAACCCTTACTGGCCAGGAAGCCAAAGAGCTCGGCGTTATTGATGAAACAGCGGAAAATTTAGCTCAACTTTTTCTGAAACTTAATATTTCAGAACCAGAAATAAAAGAAATTCAGCCTAATCTTATTGAAAGAATTTTTGATTTCCTTTCTCATCCTTATTTAGTTTCTCTGTTTTTAACTATTGGCGGATTAGCGA
>CAYOVW010000035.1:0-4163 GCA_964407555.1 uncultured Candidatus Saccharibacteria bacterium | reverse complement strand
TAATTTCGAAATCCTAAACTCTAAACGTGTTTGGAATTTGGAAAATTAGAATTTTGAATTTGTTTAGAATTTAGATATTAGTGTTTAGAATTTATCTTTCAGCGCTCTTCTCATTTCTCTTTCCGCTTCTCGTTTTTTTATTAAGTTTCTTTTATCTATTTTCCTTCTTCCTTTAGCTGTCCCAAATTCCAGTTTGATTTTCCTTCTTTTAGTATACACCTTTAAAGGAATCAAAGTCAAGCCCTTTTCTTTTGTTTTACCGATTAAATGTTTGATTTCCGATTTTCTTAAAAGAAGTTTTCTGGAACGTTCCGGGGCATAATCAGCCGGCGCGTTTTTTGGCTGGTAAGGAGGGATATTGGCTCCGATTAAATAAACTTCTTTTTCTCTTAAAACCACATAAGAACCGGCTAAATTTATTCTGCCTGTTTTTATTGACTTTACTTCTTGGCCAAGCAAAGAAATCCCGGCTTCGAATTTTTCCAGAATTTCATAATTCCAATAGGCCTTTTTGTTTTCAGCAAGCAGCTTCATAATATGATTTATTCTGCGTCTTATTTTAGTTTAGCATTAAAAATACAAATTAAAAATGTTTAGTAGCGTTTGCCTAGCGGGGTCAGACCCCGCAATGCGTTGCGGGGTCTGCCCCCGCTAAGCCATTACGGCCTCGCCATAGTTCTGTTCCAGCGACTCTTGTTAGTTTGGTTGTTTTGAGTTAAAATAAACCTTGTTAAATAATTTTTGTTTAACAAAAATTAAAATACAAAAGATTTTATTTAACACGGTAAACATAATGATCCGTCAAGAAATAAAAAAATTGATTGAAAGATCAATTAAAAAACTCCAAAAAGAGAAAGCGTTTTCCTTGTCTGACACCCTTGAATATCGTGTTGAAATTCCTGAAAGAGAATCATTCGGCGATTATAGCGTTAATATTGCTTTTGTTTTGGCAAAGATCTTAAAGCAAAAACCAATGGAAATAGCCGAGAATTTTATTCAATATCTAGAAAAAGACCTCAGAAAAGCAAGGATTAAAAAGGTTGAGGCAGTTGCACCCGGCTTTATTAATTTTTTTCTTTCAAAAGAATATTTACAAAAACAGGTTAAAGAGATTTTAAGACAAAAAGAAAAATTTGGTCAATTAAATCTTGGCAAGAATAAAAAAGTTCAGGTTGAGTTTATCTCAGCTAATCCGACTGGACCCTTAACAGTTGGTAACTCCCGGGCTGGCCCATTTGGTGATGTTTTGGCTAATGTCTTAGCCAGGGCCGGTTTTAAAGTAGAAAAAGCCTATTATATTAATGATTACGGAATGCAAATTTTAGCTCTTGGCCATTCTGTTTTGAAAAATAAAGAGGCAAAATATAAAGGAGATTACATTGATTATGTGAGCAAAAAAATTAAAGAGCAGGATCCCTATAAAGCAGGGGAAGCTGCAGCTAAAATTATTATTGAAGAGATGATTAAAAGAACCACTGATAAAATGGGGATTAAATATGATGAGTGGTTTTCCGAAACAACTCTTCATAAATCTAGCCAAGTTGATAAAGTTTTAGAATTTTTGGAGAAAAAGGATTTAATTTATAAAAAGGAAGGAGCAAAATTTTTTTGGTCTTCAAAATATGGTGATGAAAGAAATAGGGTAGTAATAAAAGCTGATGGCTGGAAAACTTATTTGGCTGGAGATATTGCTTTCCATCGATATAAATTTGAGAAAAAGAAATTTGATAAGGTAATTAATATTTGGGGAGCTGACCATTATGGAGATATTCCTGGATTGGTAGCTGGAGTTGAGGCTTTAGGCTACAAGGACCGCCTTGAGATTATTCTTCATCAATTTATTACTCTTTTTGAGAAAGGAGAAAAGAAAAAAATGTCAAAAAGAAGGGGGGACTATGTTACCATGGATGAGCTGCTTGATAAGGTTGGCTCAGATATCGTGAGATTTTTCTTTCTGCAAAAATCAATCAATACTCATTTAAATTTTGATTTAGATTTAGCCAAGCAACAATCAGAAAAAAATCCAGTTTATTATGTTCAATACGCGCACGCGAGAATACATAGTATTCTCGCAAAATGCAAAATGCAAAATGCAAAATGCAAAATTACAATTCAAAATTCAAAATTATTAAAACACCCAAGTGAATTAAATTTAATTAAACAGTTAATTAGATTTCCGGAAATTATTGAAGATACGGCCAGAGATTATCAGGTACAGCGAATTCCTCAATATGCCATGGATTTAGCCACAGTTTTTCATCAATTTTACCGCGATTGTCAAGTGATTTCCAAAAACAAAGAATTAACTCAAGCTCGCCTGTCTTTATCCTTAGCCGCCAAAATTGTATTAAAAAACACCCTTTCTTTAATGGGAATTTCCGCCCCAGAAAAGATGTAACTACAAGTTCTATATTAGAAATTCTATGAAAAAATTATTCAAAGCAAATAATCAATATTTTATTTTAAGGCACGGCGAATCTTTAAAAAATATAAAAGATGTTGCTTCTTGCTGGCCGGAAAAATTTTATTCTCCTTTAACTAAAAAAGGAGAAAAGCAAATTAAAGAGGTTGTCAAAAGATTAAAGAAGAAAAAAATTAGCCTTATTTTTTCTTCTGACCTTTTGCGAACAAAACAAACAGCTTTAATTGTCGGGAAAGAATTAGAATTAAAGCCAAAGTTTGATAAAAGGTTGAGAGAAGTTAATTACGGAATTTTCAATGGAAAAACAATAAGAGAGGTTGGGAAATTTTGGAACAAAGGGAAAAAACTTACACCCTTAGAGTATTATTCAAAAAGATTTAAAATTTCTCTTCCCGGAGGAGAAAATTATGCCGATGTAGAGAAAAGAATGTCTGAATTCATAAGAGAGACAGAAAAAAAATACCAAGGGGAAAATATCTTAATTATTAGCCATGAACGGCCATTAACATTACTTGAAAAGGTAATTTGCGGATACTCTTTAGAGAAGTTCGTTAAGATTATTATAGAAAAAAAGCAAATAGAAACAGGAGAGGTGCGAAAATTAAAAACAAAATGAACCCAAGTACATAAAAAATTTATGTGCTGGGTAAATTTATGGAGTTAAATTTTCCTAAAATTGAAAAAAGAATCTTAAAATTCTGGCAAAAAAATAAGATTTTTGAGAAATCAATTTCCAAAAGAAAAGGAAAACCGTTTTTTAGTTTTTATGACGGCCCACCGTTTGCTACCGGCGCTCCCCATTATGGGCATATTTTAGCCACTACTATTAAAGATACGGTTTTGCGCTACTGGACAATGAGGGGATATCAAGTTCCTCGCCGGGTTGGTTGGGATTGCCATGGTTTGCCGGTGGAAAACCTAATTGAAAAAGAACTCGGAATTAAAAATAAAAAAGAAATTGAAAAGTTCGGCATAGAAAAATTTAATCAAGCTTGCCGGGCATCGGTTTTCCGTTGCGTCAAAGATTTTGAAACGACCTTAAAAATGGTTGGCCGCTGGGCAGATTATAAAAATTTATACGCCACTTTAGATACTAACTATATTGAGTCGGTTTGGTGGGTTTTTAAACAGCTCTGGGATAAAAATTTAGTTTATCAAGATTATCGGGTCAGTCCATACTGCCCAAGATGCGGTACTTCACTTTCTAATTTTGAAGTTAATCAGGGTTACAGGGATATTACCGAGGCCTCGGTCTATTTAAAGTTTAGAGTAAAAAACTTAACCTTTAAAAACACTTTTTTATTAGTCTGGACAACTACTCCCTGGACGCTTCCCGGCAATGTTGCTTTGGCTGTCCATCCGAGAGCTGATTATCTTTTAATAAAGCAAGGCAAAGAAAATTATATTTTAGCTAAAAATCGGCTGAATATTTTAGATGGAAAATACCGGATTATTAAAAAACTTAAAGGCAGGGATCTGAACAATTTAAGATACGAACCATTGTTTGATTCTTTGTTCAAGCAGAAACCTGAAAATATTGCCAATGCCTTTCAGGTTTTGTTGGCTGATTTTGTTTCTATGGAAGAAGGAACGGGAATCGTTCATACGGCGGTAATGTATGGTGATGATGATTTTCAACTCGGCAAAAAATTTCAGCTGCCAATGCGCCACACGGTTGACAAAGCCGGCTTTTTTAAGAAAGAAGTCAGTCAATGGGCTGGTAAGTTTGTTAAAGAAGCTG
>CAYOVW010000034.1:0-4208 GCA_964407555.1 uncultured Candidatus Saccharibacteria bacterium | reverse complement strand
TGAATTACGCTGCGCAGCTGTTTCAAGCCGCGGTGAATCATTACCCTTATTGTTGCTTCCGGCTTATTTAATATCTTAGCTATTTCTGAAACAGGCAAATCGTCTAAATAATGCCAAATAATAACATCTTGATAATCCTGCTTCAAGCTCAATAATCCAGCTTTAATTTGCTTAATATCTGAATCCAGAACTGCTTTTTCTTCTAATCCAGGGCCAGGAGCAATAATCTCCATATTTTCAATTGAAACAGTCTGTTTTTTTTGTTTGTCCCGATAATGGTCAATCACTAAATTACGAGCAATCTGGTATAAAAAAGCCGGGATGTTTTTAATTTTGTTCTGGGGACTAGGACAAGGGTTATAAGCTTTTTTAAACGCTTGCCACCCCCGTAAAAAAACCTCTGAAGTTATGTCTTGGGCAATTTCTTGAGAGTTCACCTTCAAATAAACAAAACGATATATTTTATTAATATGCTGGTCAAAAATTATACTAAATCTCTTTTTTAAATTAGCCATAATATCGCTTTAAGAGCCCAAACCAGCAAAGCAAGTGAGGGGTTAAGAAAAGATGAAATCTCTTTGCAGACTAGGACATTTTGCCCTATTTATTTTTTGTCCTATTGACCTATCTAAAAACAAAACATTTTGTTTGTGTCCTATCTTATGTCCTAGCTCTATAAAAAGTTTTGCTGTTTTCCCCTTTTCTTTCAACCAATCCGCATTCTAATAAACGCTCAAAATCTCTTCTAAGAGTTCTTTTAGTTACTTCAGGGAATAATTGCTTAAATTCCTGAACCTGGGCTTGATTATTTTTCTTCAAGACCTCTAAAATCTTTTTTTGCCTCTCTGATGTTACGCGCGGCAATGCTTCTTGAGAGCTTTCGTCAGAAACAGAAAAACTCCTTTCAAGGGTCTCGCTCTTTTTTAATGATTCTGCGTTTTTTAGTTCTTGTTTTAGTTTAAAATATTCCTGTTGAATATATGAAACATCGTAAGGATTAACCCAGTTTTGAATTTTAGCCACCTCAAAAAAACTATTAAGAACCTCAAAGTCTTTTTCGCTTTCAGGAACAAGCTTGGGGTTATTCCTTATCAAAGCCGCTAAAATATCATCAGCTAATTCCCGTATTTTATACCTTAAAGGCTCTTTTTTCGGGAAAAACAAAGTTAGCCGATAAAGATTAGCTGTAAGCTGGGTTAGAAATTCTTTATTTATCGACATATTCTAAAAAAAATGAAGTTGTGGGACACATTATAGCACAGCTAAAAATTCTGTCAAATTTCCAGATTCTAAATTGTAGGCGTTCTAAAAGTATAGTAAAACCAAAAAACAAGTCAAGGACAAATAAAAAAACAAGGACTTCCTTGTTCAATAGCGCGACTTGCCAGCGATAAAATTAGACGGTCGCGGAGCACATCGCCCTCGCGCCAACGCCTTTCGCGCCCTTCAAAACCTGAAAAACGATTTTATTGTCTTCTAAATCAACTTTTACTTTCTCGCCCTCAAAAATCTCAGCCTTAACAATCTTCAAAGACAAAGGGTCTAAAACCAATTTCTGAATAACTCTCTTAATCGGCCTGGCGCCTAAATTAGTATCAAATCCCTGCTTAGCCAAAAGCTCTTTTGCTTTTTCAGTAACTATAATTTCAATGTTTTTGTTCTTGAGACGGCTAAAAATCTTTTTTAATTCCAAATCAACTATTTTTTTAATTTCCGGCTCGCCGAGATAATCAAAAACAATAATTTCGTCAATCCGGTTCAGCAGTTCCGGCCGAAACTCCTGTTTCAACGCTTCCATTACTTTTTCTTTCAATTCCTGTTTTTCCTGGCCTTGTTTATCTCCTAAAAAACCGAGGGAACCTATTTTGGCAATATGCTCTGAGCCAAGATTGGAAGTCATAATTAAAATAGTGTTTTTGAAAGAAGCCACCCTGCCTTTGGCGTCAGTCAAGCGGCCATCTTCAAGAATTTGAAGCAAGATATTAAAAACATCTGGATGGGCTTTTTCGATTTCATCCAGCAAAACAACACTGTAAGGCCTTCTTCTGATTTTATCAGTAAGCTGACCCCCTTCTTCATAACCCACATAACCGGGCGGAGAACCAATCATTTTAGAAACCGTATGTTTTTCCATATATTCTGACATATCCAGCCGAATCAGAGCGTTTTCATCGTTAAAAAGAAACTGAGCCAGGGACCGGGCTAATTCAGTTTTACCAACACCGGTTGGTCCTAAAAAAATAAAAGAACCCAAGGGCCGATTTTCTTCTGAAATTCCAGCCCGAGCCCGGCGAACAGCGTTGGCAACCGCTGAAATTGCTTGTTTCTGGCCAACTAATCTTTGAGAAATGATTTCTTCCATTTTTTCCAGTTTCTTCGCTTCTTCTTCAAGAAGCTGGGTTGTTGGAATGCCGGTCCAGCGAGAAACCACTTTTGCCATGTCTTCAGCTAAAATTTCTTCTTTTAAAAGCGCTCGGTTTTTTTGCAATCTTTCTAAATGTTTCTCCGCTGCTTTTATTTCTTTTAACAATTCCGGGATTTTGCCGTATTTTATTTCAGCTGTTTTTTGCAGGTCAGAACCAATCTGTTCTCTTTCAAGCTCAAATCTGGCTTTTTCCAGTTCTGTTTTAAGATTTTTAATCTTAACAACGACCTCTCTTTCTGTTCGCCACTTGTCTTCAATCGTTTTTGCTTTTTCTTTCAGGTCAGCTAATTGTCGGCTAAGCACTCTTTGCTTTCTCTTGTCTTTTTTCGAGGCCTGCTTTTCAATTTCTTTTTTCTGAATCTCTTTTTTCAACTCAATTAATTCCAAGGGCTCTGATTCAATTTCCAATCTCAAAGCGCTCATTGCTTCATCCATTAAATCAACTGCTTTATCGGGCAAAAACCGGTCGGTAATATAGCGAGCCGCTAATTCCGCGCCGGCTTTCAAAGCTGAATCTTTAATTTTTACTCCGTGATGAAGTTCGTATTTTTCTTTGATTCCTCTTAAAATAGCGACTGTGTCTTCAATAGAGGGTTCAGCCACATAAACTGGCTGGAACCGACGCTCAAGGGCTGGGTCTTTTTCAATGTATTTTTGATATTCTTTCAAGGTAGTCGCGCCAATTGCTTTTAACTCGCCCCTTTGCAATGCTGGTTTTAATAAATTTGAAGCGTCCATCGCGCCTTCAGCCGCGCCCGCGCCCACCAAGGTATGAAGCTCGTCAATAAACAAAATATATTTCCCGCCAGCTCGGTTTATTTCTTTTAACAAAGCTCTAATTCTGTCTTCAAACTCCCCCCGGTATTTAGTGCCGGCAATCATTGCCCCCAAATCCAAAGCAATGATTTCTTTATCTTTTAATGATTCTGGAACTTGGCCAGAAACAATTTTTTGAGCTAGGCCTTCGGCAATGGCTGTTTTGCCCACTCCGGCCTCTCCGATTAAAACCGGGTTATTTTTTGTTCTTCTGTTCAAAACCTGCATTAGCCGCCGAATCTCATCTTCCCGTCCAATAACCGGATCTAATTTCCCTTGATGGGCCAAAGAATTTAAATTCCGAGCGTATTTTTCAATCACTTGATACTTTGATTCTGGCGCCATGTCAGTAATTCTGGTTCCGCCTCTAATTTGAGCTAAGACTTTCAAGACCGTATCATAATCTAATTTGCCAAATTCCAAAGAAGCTACGCCTCCGCCTGGCTGCAGAAAACTCGCTCTGTCTAAAATTTCTTTGGCTTTGGTTTCAACGCTTAATAAAGCTAAAAATAAATGCTCCACTGAAATATATTCATCTCCCATTTTCATTGCTTCTTGTCTCGCTCGCTCCAAAACTTTAGCCATGTCCTGGGTTAAATAAAATTGGCCAAACGCTTGAGGCGTCGCAATAGTGGGAATAGTATTTAAACTGGCATTGGTTTTCTTTTTTAATCCCTCAATATCAGCCGATAATTTTTGAAGCAAATTCAAAACTACTCCTTGTTCCTGGGAAAGCAAAGAAAGTAAAAGATGCAAAGCGTCAATCTGCTGCTGGCCTCTTTCTTGAGCAATATTTTGGGCAGTTAAAATCGCTTCTTGCGCTTTATGAGTAAAATTTCCACCACTAACAATCATAATAATCTTGTTTTGTAATTCTTATTTTAACAAGCAAAAAACCAAATGTCAAATGAGTGCACTCGCCTATAGTATAGTTGACAGTAGAAAGCAATAATAGAATATTTATCTC
>CAYOVW010000033.1:0-4292 GCA_964407555.1 uncultured Candidatus Saccharibacteria bacterium | reverse complement strand
TATGCCCAAAAAACAATTAATCGGAATCATTGTTTCGGATAAAATGCAAAAAACAAAAGTCGTTAGAGTTGAACGAATTAAAGAGCATCCGAAATACAAAAGAAGATATAAAACTCACAAAAAGTATAAAGCCCACGACGAGAAGGAAGAATATGGGATTGGAGATAAAGTGGTTATTGAAGAATGCCGACCTTTGAGTAAAGATAAAAGGTGGAAAGTGATTAAGAAAGTGTAAAGCGTAAAACGAAAAGCGTAAAACAACAGTGTAAAATTCAAAACATTTTTAAAAATTTATTTTGCACTTTGAATTATTGTTTTGCATTTTGCGTTTTGCACTTTGCGTTTAATTGAGCCCGTTAGGGCGAAGAAATATGATTCAGACGCAAACAAAATTAAAAGTGATTGATAATACCGGAGCGAAAATCGTCCAGTGTTTTAATATTTTGGGCGGTACTCGTCATCGTTACGCTCAGATTGGTGATATAATTGTGGCTGCGGTTAAAGAGGCAGAACCAAGGAGAATGGTCAAAAAACATGATATTGTGAGAGCGGTGGTGGTTCGCCAGAAAAAGAATTTTCGGAGAAGAGACGGCAGTTATATCAGGTTTGATGATAACGCGGTTATAATTTTAGAAGGAAAATCGCGAGAACCAAAAGGCGGAAGGATTTTAGGTCCGGTTCCCAGGGAATTAAAAGAAAAAGGTTTTGAAAAAATCGCTTCTTTAGCCACAGAGATTATTTAATATGAAAATTCGTAAAGGTGATACAGTTTTAATAATTTCAGGAAAGGATCGCGGCAAACAAGGCAAAATTCTTCAAGTTATTAGAAAAGATAATCAGGTTTTAGTCGAGGCCGTTAATTTAAAGAAAAAACATCAAAAACCTAAAAAACAAGGCCAAAAAGGACAAATTATATTAAAACCAGGAAATATTTCGGTTTCCAATGTTAAAATAATTTGTCGTAAATGCGGCAAGGCCGTTAGGATTGGCTATAAAATTACTGATAATAAAAAATACCGAATCTGTAAAAAGTGCGGAGAAGAGATATAAATATGCTTAAATTACAAGATAAATATCAAAAAGAGGTTATCCCTGAAATGATGAAAATGTTTGGTTATAAAAACAAGATGGCTGTTCCTAAGATTGAAAAAGTAGTTCTCAATACTGGCTTTGGCAGGATGATTAGTGAAAAAACCGCTGACGAGCGGAAAAAAATTCAGGAAGCTGTTTTAAATGATTTAACTTTGATTGCCGGCCAGAGAGCGATTTTAACTAAGGCGAAAAAGTCAATCGCTGATTTTAAAATTCGTCAGGGCACGCCGGTTGGGGCAGTTGTTGTCTTGCGAAAGAAAAAGATGTTTGATTTTTTAGACAGGTTAATTCAAATTGCCTTGCCTAGGACTAGAGATTTTCGAGGAATTGAGTTAAAATCAATTGATAGTGCGGGGAATTTGACCACAGCCGTTAAAGAGCATATTGTTTTTCCGGAAATTCTGCCGGAAAAAGTAAAATTTATTTTCGGACTGGAAATAACGGTTGTAACTACAGCAAAAAGCAGGGAAGAGGGACTAGAGCTGTTAAGGTTGTTTGGATTTCCAATTAAAAAAGCGTAAAGCGTAAAACGAAAAGCGTAAAACAACAGCGTAAAATGCAAAACAATAACTTAAAATTAAAAAATTTATTTTTCATTTTTCGTTTTTAATTTGATTGAGCTCGTAAGAGCGAAGGAACATGGCGACAAAAGCGCAAATAGAAAAATCTAAAAGAAAGCCCAAATTCACAAGTAGAATAGTTCGACGTTGTTTTCGCTGCGGCAGAAAAAGAGGCTATATGAGAAGATTTGGATTGTGCCGAATTTGTTTCAGAGAAATGGCAAATCAAGGGCTGATACCGGGAATAAAAAAATCATCATGGTAAGTTAAAAAACTAAAAAATAAAAATTAAAAAATAAAAACGACAAAGAAAAATTAAAAAAGAAATTTAAAGAAAAATCAAAAAAGATAAAAAAATAATTTTAGATTTTAGATTGTAATTTTTCATTTTTCATTTTAAATTTTTAATTTAACGAAGTGCTTATGTCTGATCCAATTTCAAATATGTTAACATCTATAAGAAACGCCCAGGCTGTTTTACATCAAACAGTGGAGATTCCTTTTTCTAATCTAAAATACGAGCTCGCTAAAATTTTAGTAAGAGAAGGATTTTTAGAAAGAGTTGAAAAGAAAGGGAGGAAAATAAAAAAAACTCTTGAGATTACCTTAAAATATATTACTTCTCCTGAATCTCCCGGAAAAAAAATACCAGTAATTTCTGAATTAAAAAGAGTTTCAAGGCCAGGTCAAAGAATATATTTCAGTTCTAAAAAAATTAGAAGGGTTAAGGGAGGTTATGGGATAGCGATTATTTCAACCTCTAAAGGAAGAGGGTTGATGACCGATAAAGAAGCAAGGAAGCAGAAAGTTGGAGGGGAAATTATTTGCGAGATATGGTAAACAAACATTATGTCACGAATTGGAAGAAAACCTATTCTAATACCTGAAAACGTTGAAATTAAAATAGAAGGTCAGAGGATTATAGTAAAGGGTCCAAAAGGGGAGCTCTCTAGAGAGGTTCGGCCAGAACTTGGAGTTGAGATTAAAGACGACGGAAAGATGATTGTTTCTATAAAAAAACAAGTTAGCCAAGCCAAAGCATTGTGGGGTTTATTTCGAACTTTACTTTTTAATATGATTGAAGGAGTAACCTCTGGATTTGAGAAAAAATTAGAAATCCAAGGCATAGGTTTTAGGGCAATAATTGAAGGGGAAGAACTTGTTTTATATGTTGGATTAAGTCATCCAGTAAAATTAAGAATTCCAATGGGGATTAAGTGTTCAATAGAGAAAAACATAATCAGTGTTTCAGGAATTGATAAAGAAATAGTCGAACAGTTCAGCGCTAACATAAGAAAAGTAAAGCCGCCAGAACCATACAAGGGCAAAGGGATTAGATATGTGGACGAGGTAATTAGAAGAAAAGCTGGCAAGAAAGCAATAACCACAGCAACGTAAATTCAAAAATCAAAATGCAAAATTATAAATCAAAATTTAAAATTTTAAATTTTAAATTGTCATTTTGACCGCCATGGAAACAAAAATAAAACACGAGAAAAGATTTCGACGCCATAAACGTGTAAGGGCGAAGATATCTGGAACGGCCGCTCGGCCGCGGCTTTGCGTTTTCAGATCGGCAAAACATATTTATGCTCAGTTGATTGATGATGAGAAGAGAAAAACAATTGTGGCAGCCAGTGATCAGGAATTAGAACGAAAAACTAAAAACGAAAAACGAAAAACTAAAGTCGAGGTGGCTAGAGAAGTGGGAAAGTTAATTGCTGAAAAGGCTTTGAAAAAGAAAATTAAGGAAGTAGTTTTTGACAGAGGGTGGTATAAATATCATGGAAGAGTAAAAGCAATAGCCGAAGGAGCAAGAGAAGGAGGATTACATTTCTAACTTATGAGAGATTTTCGAAAAAATAATAAAGAACAAAAACCAAGAGATGATTTTGAATCAAAACTTTTGGATTTAGCCAGGGTTGCCCATACTAGAGCTGGTGGAAGAAAGATAGGGTTCAGGGCAGTAGTGATTTGCGGGAATAAAAAAGGGAAAATAGGAATAGGAACAGCTAAAGGGAAAGATGTTGCTTTGGCAGTAGAGAAAGCAACCAGAATAGCCAAGAAAAACTTAATTGAAGTCCCAATTGTTGAAGACACTATTCCTTATGAAGTTGACGCTAAATTTGGCGCGGCTAAAATCCTTTTAAGACCTCAAAGAAAAGGCAGAGGATTAGTGACTGGAGGAACAGTAAGGGTAATTTGTAGTTTAGTCGGGATAAAAAACATCTCATCGAAAATCTTGGGAAAGACGGGAAACAAATTAAACAATGCCAGAGCAACCATCAAAGCCTTAAAGAAGCTAAAAGCGAAAAGCGAAAAACTAAAAGCCACAGTGTAAAATTAAAAACTTTTAGTTTTTAGTTGTAGTTTTTAACTTTTAGTTTTAAATTTTACGCTTTACTATGCAGTTGCACGAATTACGTCCAAAACATAAAATAAAGAAAGGGAAAAGAATTGGCCGTGGGGGCAAACGCGGCACTTATTCCGGACGGGGGATGAAGGGCCAGAAATCTCGGGCCGGAACAAGGTTTGAGCCAATTATCCGCGGATTAATAAAAAGATACCCCAAATTAAGAGGGTATAGGTTTAAAACTAAAAATGAAAAACTAAAAAATAAAAACTACAGAGAAAAATTAA
>CAYOVW010000032.1:0-4328 GCA_964407555.1 uncultured Candidatus Saccharibacteria bacterium | reverse complement strand
AGTTTTCATCACGTAAGCTAAACGCAATTCGCATGCTTTTTGACGTTGAGGGTGCCTGGCGGCCCTGACGGGAATCGAACCCGTGTTTCCAAATTGAAAGCTTGGTGTCCTGACCACTAGACGACAGGGCCGTTTTATTGCATTAAAGATAAAAAAGCAAAGGCGCTAAAGCAATAATACCAATAATAATACAAAAAAGCCAGAACTTAACTCTCCTAGCTATTTTAAGAAAAATATGAATGCTTAACATTCCTGACAAGAAAGCAAAAAATATCCCTAAAATTCCTTGCCCAATAGTAAGCGCTGGCAGCCCTTGAAATAAAATCAGCCCTATCTGAGCCATAATAACAGCTGGAATACTCATTAAAAAAGATAATTTCAAAGCAGTTTCAGCTTTATAAGAACGGAGAAGAAAAGCTGAAATCGTGATTCCGGACCTTGAAATGCCTGGAATAATTGAAAAACCCTGAACAATACCCAATAAAATTGAATCTTTTAATCCGAGATTTTCAATTGTTTTTAATTCCTTTGAAAGAGCAAGTTTCTGGAAAATTCCAGTAATGATTAAAGATATTCCAATTAGGGCGACTAAAACTTCTCCCGCAAAAACCGGCACTATCAAAAATAGAAATAAAGGCAAGCCAATTAATCCGGTAATAATAGAAGAAATTATAATAAAAGAAATTATTTTACTTTCTTGGCTTTTTTGAAAATCAATAAAACAATAATTTTTTAGGCGATGAGACTTCGTCTCATCTTCACCCTTCGCTTGGCTTACGCCTCGCTCGGGTAGGCGAAGAGGCTTTGTCTCTTCTTCGCGCTTTACCTCGCTAACGCTCGGCTCGCGTAATTGAGAAAAAAGCTGTCTGATTTCTTTTCGGAAATAAACAAGAACTACCAAAAGCGTGCCCAAATGCAAAAATATGGAAAGTTCAATCGCTCTTTCCGGAGAATATCCCAAAATTCCCACCATTATTAAAATCAAGTT
This sequence comes from uncultured Candidatus Saccharibacteria bacterium, assembly GCA_964407555.1. Taxonomy (GTDB): domain Bacteria; phylum Patescibacteriota; class Minisyncoccia; order Minisyncoccales; family RBG-13-42-11; genus JAHXGL01. The sequence continues at coordinate 3,340 of CAYOVW010000032.1, read as the reverse complement.
GCCCTGGCTTGAAATTGGCAGCCATTCAAATAAACCTTGTAAAATTCCAAAAAAAATAATCTCTGGCATATGCCCGAACTCAGCTTTTCGCCTTGTTTTTTATATAATAGCATCTGGAAAAAATAATGCCAGAGATTGTATGATGCCACCCTTGGGGTCAAACCCCGCAACTCATTGCGAGGTCTGACCACTAAGCACTATTCTGAAAAACATTACGACCTCTATAGATTCCAATATATTTCTGGCATTATGCAAAATATCCGCTGGTAATTTTTGAATTCAATGATAAACTTATGTCAATGACAACAATAAGCATCAAAGATAAAAATTATCCAAAGCTCTTAAAAGAAATTGAAGACCGGCCAAATGTTCTCTATTTAAAAGGGGAAATACTGCCGAACGAAACTTGCTTTGCTATTGTCGGAACCAGAAGAAGTTCTTTTTACGGAAAACAAGCTGCTTGGGAAATCGCCGGCGACTTGGCAGAAGCTGGCCTAACAATTGTGTCTGGATTAGCACCGGGAATTGACACTTTTTGCCACCGGGCGGTTTTAGAAAAAAATAAGAGAACAATTGCTGTTTTAGGCACCGGTCTTGATGAAAAAAGTATTTATCCGCGAACAAATTTAAGATTAGCTGAAAAAATTATTGAAACTGGCGGCTGTTTAATTTCTGAATATCCGATCGGCACTCCTGGCTCTAAATTTACTTTCCCGGCAAGAAATCGGATAATTTCCGGATTATCTCTCGGAGTTTTAGTAATAGAAGCAAAACAAAAATCAGGAGCTTTAATTACTGCTGCCTGGGCAAAAAAACAAAATAGAAAAGTCTTTGCTGTCCCCGGGTCAATCTATTCTTCAAATTCAAAAGGCTGCCATTGCCTAATTAAACAAGGGGCAAAATTAGTTGAAAATGCTAATGACATTCTGCGAGAATTAAATTTAGGTCTGGCGGAGTCAGACTCCGCCAGGCTGATAACCGGGGAAACAGAAGAAGAAAATTTAATTTTAGAAGCCCTAAAAGAAGAGGCTTTAGATATTGATAAAATTATTGAAAAAACAAAACTTTCCGCTTCTGTTGCGGCAAGCTGTCTTGCGACAATGGAAATAAATGGTAAAGTAAAAAACTTGGGAAGAAACATTTATGCGATTACTCATCGTTGAGTCGCCTGCCAAAGGACTTACGCTCAAAAGGTTTTTAGGCCAAGATTATAAGGTCTTGTCTTCTTATGGCCACATTAGAGATTTACCAAAGAGCGAACTCGGAATTGATATAGAAAATAATTTTGAACCAAAATATGTTATTCCGCTAAAAGCAAGGAAAACGGTTAATTTTCTAAAGAAAGAAGTTCAAAAAGCCAGTTTAATAATTTTAGCTGTTGATGAAGACAGAGAGGGCGAAGCCATTGCTTGGCACCTTGTTAAGGCATTGGACCTTGACAAGGTCAAAAATTATCAGCGCATCGTTTTCCACGAAATCACCAAACCAGCAATTGAAGAGGCAATAAAAAATCCCAGAAAAATTGATATGAATTTAGTTGACGCTCAGCAAGCAAGAAGAGTTTTAGATAGATTGGTTGGCTATAAACTTTCGCCTTTCTTGTGGAAAAAAATAGCCCGAGGTCTTTCCGCCGGTCGCGTTCAGTCAGTAGCTGTCAGGCTAGTTGTGGAACGTGAAAGGGAAATTGAAAAATTCACAGCTCAAGAATACTGGACAATCGTCGCTACACTCCGTAAACAAACGCAAAACGCAAAACGCAAAACGCAAAACAACAACTCAAAACTCAAAACTGAATTTGAATCTTTTTTGATTAAAAAGGATGGAAAAGTAATTCCAAAATTAGGAATTACAACAAAAAAAGAAGCAAAAGAGATTGTTAATGAATTAGAAAACGCTGAATATAAAATAAAAGATATTATTAAAAAACAAGTTAAGAGAAATCCCCTGCCGCCGTTTACTACTTCTACCCTACAACAGGAATCCTGGAAAAGATTTAAGTTCCCAGCAAAATTTACAATGCAAATTGCCCAACAGCTTTATGAAAGAGGATTTATTTCTTATCATCGCTCGGATTCTTTAAATCTTTCTAATCTTGCCTTGGGAACTGCTAAAAAGTTTATTACTGAAAATTACGGCCAAAATTATTACCAATTCCGAAAATATAAAGCAAAAGGCAGAGTTCAAGAAGCCCATGAGGCAATTAGACCAACCTATCCCGATAAAATTCCAGAGAAATTAAAAGCTCAAGCTAAACTCGATAACAATCAATTTAAGCTTTACGATTTAATTTGGCGGAGATTTATTGCTTGCCAAATGGCCCAGGCCATTTTTGATACAGTTTCTATTGATATTCAAGCTAAAAATTATACTTTTAAGGCAACTGGCCAAATTCTGAAATTTGATGGCTTTTTAAACGTTTATCCGATAAAATACGAAGAAGCTGAGCTTCCGCCTTTAGAAAAAGATGAAATTTTAGAACTCTTAAAACTAATTCCTTCTCAACATTTCACTCAACCACCTTCAAGATATACCGAAGCCAGTTTAATTAAAATTCTGGAAGAAAACGGGATTGGTCGGCCTTCAACTTATGCTCCAATAATTTCTACCATCCAAGAAAGAAATTATATTGAAAAAAACGAGCAAAAAAGATTCCAGCCAACTGAAATTGGTTTTGCGGTCAATGATCTTTTAGTCGCTCATTTTCCAAAAATTGTTGACATTGGCTTTACAGCTGAAATGGAAGAAAAATTAGACAAAATTGCTCAAGGAGAAGAAAAATGGACGCCGATTATTAAAGAATTTTATCAAGGGTTTGAAGAAAATCTCCAAAAAAAATATCAAGAGGTTTCAAAAAAAGACATTACTGAAAAACCGACTGAAAAAATTTGTCCAAAATGTAAATCCCCTCTTTTAATTCGTTTAGGCAGATTTGGAAAATTTTACGCCTGTTCCAAGTTCCCGAAATGCCGGCACACTGAATCATTGGAAAAAAATAACTTGGGAATTAAGTGCCCGAAATGCCAAAAAGGAAAGATTGTTGAAAAAAGAACTAAAAAAAGAAAAATTTTTTACGGTTGTTCAGCTTGGCCAAAATGTGATTTTGCCTTATGGGACAAACCCATTAACGAAAAATGCCCAAAATGCAAGTCCCTCTTGGTCCAAACAAACAAAAAGCAGATTAAATGTTCCAACAAGGAATGCGAAGAAAACAAGTTTTCTTCTTTCTCTATTCGCTAACGCTCGGGGGTGTAATTTCAAGAACTAATTAAATTGACCCCATTAAACAGTAAACATCTAAACGAGATAGACAATTAGCTTAAAAATTGATAAATTTAAGTAA
>CAYOVW010000031.1:0-4342 GCA_964407555.1 uncultured Candidatus Saccharibacteria bacterium | reverse complement strand
ATTCAGTTAAATAGCTGTTGCCGCCGATTTCTTCAAGCTTGCCTTTTTCTTTAAGTCGGTTAGCGCAGCTTAAAAGGTCAATCGGCTCTCCTTTTTCAAAAAGTTCTTGGCAGGCCTGGTAAATCGCTTGATGGGTTCCGCGGTAAAAATCTTGAGATTGTAAAAAATCAGCTACTTTGACAATAGCGTTTTTATCAAGCATCAGGCAACCGAGCAAAGATTGTTCTGCCTCAATTGATTGAGGCGGCAATTTTTCGGGTAATTCAAAGTTATTAGCCATCGATTATAATTTATCACAAGGCAAAACAATTGGCAAGCCCGCAATTTTTTGCTAAAATTAGTTAATCATGAGGGTTGGTTTAATTTCTTTCCACACTTTTTCCCAGCCTGGCGGAGTAAAAAGGCATATTTTAGGATTACAAAAAGAGTTTAAAAAACAGGGGATTTACTCAAAAATTATTGCTCCCCGAAGGTCGGTTAAGGAAAATTACGGCAAAGACGTAATTCTTTTGGGAACCTCTTTTCCCCTTGGTTTTGGCGGAGCCCAATCAGATTTTTGTATAAATTTTAATCCGCTATCCATTGAAAAAACTCTTAAAAAAGAAAAGTTTGATATTTTACATTTCCATAATTGCGGACTTTTCTCTACCCTTCAGATTTTAGCAAGCTCCCGCGCCTTAAATATTCTGACTTTTCATGCCAATATTAAAAGGAGTAAATTTTTGAAAAATTTTCCAATCTTTCTTTATTTTCTTGATAAAATTGCTCAATGGAAAATTGATGGCCTAATTGGCGTAGCTCCTTTGAATCTAATGGTTTTTAAAAAATTTAAAGGACCAAAAACAGTTATTGCCAATGGTATCGACTTAAACGAATTTAATCCCCAGGTGCCAAAAATTAAAAAATTCTCTGACTCTAAAATCAATATTTTATTTCTCGGCCGAATTGAGCAAAGGAAAGGCCTAATTTATCTCCTCCGAGCCTACAAAATTTTAAGCGAAAAACTGGGCGAAAAAAGGGTAACGTCCAACTTACGGTTAATTGTGGCCGGTGAAGGCCCGTTAAAGAGGGAGTGCCAAAATTGGGCCCAAAAAAATAAATTAAAAAATGTTGTTTTTGAAGGAGGAATTGAAGAAAAAGAAGTTCCTTTTTATTATAGAACGGCTGATATTTATTGCAGTCCGGCTATCTTTGGTGAGAGTTTTGGGATTGTTTTAGTTGAAGCAATGGCTTCTGGTATTCCAGTGGTGGCTTTTGCTAATGAGGGCTATAAAGAGCTTGTCAAAAAAAGCAATGGAAAAATCTTTTTAGTCAAACCTAAAGATTACAAAGCCTTAGCCGAAAAATTAGAAATTTTAATAAAAGATAAAGAATTGAGAAAAGAAATGGGGGAGTGGGGGATTAAAGAAGCCCAAAAATATTCCTGGCCCAAAATCGCTGACCAAGTCTTGGATTTTTATGAGTTATGTATGAAAAAGAAAAATTAGCTAATTTTCTTCAATTTCGTTCCTTTTTTGGTGTCTTCAACCCAATAGCCCATTTGTTTAATTTTTTTTCTAATTTGGTCAGCTCTTTTCCATTGGCCTTCCTGACGATATCTCTCTCTTTGTTTAATCAATCCCAAAATTTCTTTAGGGATTTTTTCTTTTTTTACTTTTTTTAAATCTAACCCCAAAATTTTATCAAAATCCAATAAAAGATTAGATTTGTCTTTTGGAGATATTTCTCTGTCTTTAATCAGTTTCCATAATAGAGCCAAAGCTTGAGGTATATTTAAGTCATCATTGATAAAGTCAAAGAATCTTTTTTGATAACTCTTTATTATGCGCCTATTTGGATTTATGGATTGCTGGCTATTCGATTTTATTTCGATTACTTTTTGATAAAGATTATTTAATCCCTGTTGAGCTCCTTTTATTGCCGGCCAGGAAAAATTGAGTTTTGAGCGATAATGAGTAGTCAAACACAAATAACGGAAAGCCAGAGGATTTAACCCTTTTTTCATTAAGTCGTCTAAAATAATAATATTTCCTTCAGACTTGCCCATTCGACCTTTTTTTAGGGTTAAAAATTCTCCATGCAGCCAAAAATGAGCCAAAATTTTCCCAAAAGCAGCTTCTGACTGGGCAATTTCATTGGTGTGATGAATTAAAATATGGTCTACGCCGCCGCAGTGAATGTCAAAAGGAATTCCTAAAGTTTTTTGCGACATAACTACGCATTCAGTGTGCCAGCCCGGGAACCCTCGACCCCAAGGAGAATTCCATTCCATTTGTCTCTTAACATTAGGTTGAGTAAATTTCCAAAGAGCGAAATCGGTTGGATTTTTCTTTCCCGGCACCATTCTCACTCTAGCCCCAGCTTTCATTTTCATTTTCTTGGGCCATAACCTTCCATAAGTTTTAAGTTTTGAAGTATCAAAGTAAATTCCATCTGAAATTTTATAAATAAAGCCTTTTTTTTCCAGAATTTTAATTAAATTTATCTGGTCTTTTATGGTATCGGTAGCCCTTAGCCAGACATCAGGCTCTTTGATGTTTAAAAGTTTAAGATCTTTTTTGAAAACCTTGGTGTAGAAATTAGCAATTTGCCAGGCTGTTTTTCCTTCTCTTTTTGCCCCTTTTTCAATTTTATCTTCACCAGTATCAGCATCTGAAGTTAAATGTCCAACATCAGTAATATTCATCACATGTTTTACTTTATAACCATTGTATTCTAAAACTCGTTTTAAAAAATCTTCAAAAATATAAGTTCTTAAATTTCCAATATGGGCATACCAATAAACAGTTGGTCCGCAAGTATAAAGTCCTACCTTTCTATTCCTCAGGGATTTAAAAACTTCTTTTTTCCGCGATAAAGTATTGTAAAGCTTGAGCATGTTGATATTTTAGCATTTTAGCATTTTTTTGATTTTTTACAAAGAGCGATGAAAACTTCGTTTTCATCTTTACGCTGCGCTCCGCCCTACACCAGTAGGGCGGGGCTTGCGTTCTCAAAGAGCCTTCGTCTCTTTTCGCCCTCTTCGTTTTTGCTATACAAAAACTCGGGTATATGATAAAATAATCTATATGTCTTTGGTTTTATATCGTAAATATCGGCCCCAGACCTTTTCAGAAATTATTGGCCAGGAGCATGTTGTTCAAACCCTGACTAACGCTATTTGTTCGGGAATAACTTCTCACGCTTATTTGTTCGCCGGACCAAAAGGGTCAGGAAAGACCACTATCGCGCGGCTCTTAGCCAAAGCGTTTAACTGTCATAACCGAAAGAAAAACGAATTTGAGCCCTGCAATAAATGTTCTTCCTGTTTGGAAATTATGCAGGGAAATTCAATAGATTTAATTGAAATTGACGCTGCTTCTCATCGGGGGATTGATGAAATGCGGGAGTTGAGAGACGGCATAAAATTTGCGCCGACAAAATCAAAATATAAAGTTTTTATTATAGACGAATCTCACCAGCTCACCAAAGAAGCGGCCAACGCGCTTTTGAAAACTTTGGAAGAGCCGCCAAGCCACGCTATTTTTATTCTAGCAACCACTGAAATCCACAAAATGATTTCAACTATTATTTCCCGGTGTCAAAGATTTGATTTTAGAAAATTGACTTTATCGGAAATTGTTAAGCGGCTGGAAATCATTATTAAAAAAGAAAATGCCAAAGTGGAAAAAGCAGCATTAGAGCTCATTGCTTTGAATTCTAGTGGTTCAATAAGAGATGCGGAAAGCTTGCTGGAGCAGGTGTTGACATTTTCCAGCGATCCAAGTGGCAAAAAAGAGATTAAGGCCGAAGACATTAAGGACTTGCTGGGCCTGGTAGAAATAGGCTTGATTAGTCAGTTCTGCGATTTCATTATTGAGAAAAAAGCGGCTGAAGCGATTGATTTCTTGAATGAAATCTTTGACCGCGGCTTAGACCTTCAGGAGTTTATCAAAAGCTTGATTAATTATTTAAGACAGGCCTTAATTTTGAAATTGACCGGAGCAGAAGCAGAAAATCCTGTAATTGCTGGTTTTACCAAAGAAGAATTCCAAAAACTTACAAAACAAGCCGCTACCTTCAAAGAACAAGAACTTCGCCAAATTTTAAATCTTTTCTTGGAAGCGGAAAACAAAATAAAATATTCCCCAATCCCTCAACTTCCTTTAGAATTAGCCATAATTGAAGCAATAAAACCAGAAGAAAAACCAGACGAAAATAATTTATAAACTCTGTTAGAAAGGATAGGGTTTTCTAACGCGATAAAAATTGCGGGGTAGTGTAACGGTCGCACGCTGGAATTTGGCTCCAGAAATTTAGGTTCGAATCCTAACCCCGCAGCACACAAAAAAATCGCCAACGC
>CAYOVW010000030.1:0-4385 GCA_964407555.1 uncultured Candidatus Saccharibacteria bacterium | reverse complement strand
GAATGAACACCAGCAATGACAAAATCTAATTTTTTCAAAGCCTCATCTTTAATATCTAAAGAACCATCATTTAAAATATTGGCTTCGCAACCCTGGAGAATTTTAAATTTCCAATTTCCAATTTCCAATTTCCAATTTAATTTATCAATTTCTTTTTTCTGTTGAACTAATTTTTTCTCATCTAAGCCATGTTCAATTTTTAAAAATTTGGTGTGGTCAGCAATTCCTAAATATTCATAGCCCATTTCTTTAGCGGTCTTAACCATTTCCTCAATTGAATTGGCCCCTCCATCCCAATCAGAATGGCAATGTAAATCTCCCCGAATATCTTTGTAATCAATAAGTTTAGGTAATTTTTCCTCTAAAGCTAATTCAATTTCTCCCTGGTTTTCTCTTATTTCTGGTGGAATCCACTGCATATCTAAAGCCTCATAAATTTCTTCTTCGGTTTCTCCAGCGATCATCTTTTTTCCTCTAAATAATCCATATTCAGAAAGTTTTAAACCTTTATCCATGGCAATTCGTCTGATAGCAATATTGTGCTCTTTAGAGCCAGTAAAATATTGGAGGGCTGAACCATAAGATCTTTTTGGCACTACTCTGATATCCATATCAAAACCTTCTTTCATTCTAACTGAGGACTTAGTTGGGCCCTTGCCCCAAATTTTGATTACGCCAGGTAGCGAAACAAAAAAATCCATCACTTTTTCTGGCTTCTTGGAAATTACCAAAAAGTCAACATCACCAATGGTTTCTTTCATCCTCCTCACTGAGCCGGCCGAACTTATTTCTTCAATCTCTTTTAGACTTTTTAATTTTTGATAAACTTCTTTTACTCTTGGCAAAATCTCGCCTAAAAGAAATCTTCCTTTGCTTCTTTTCAAAAAAGCGATTCCTTGCAAAATATTTTTCTCGGTTTTTTCTCCCAGGCCAAACAATGGAGCAATTTTATGGCTGCGAGCAGCTTGCTCCAATTCTGCCAAGTTTTTAATTGCTAATTCTTGATAAAGAATTTTAACTGTTTTCGGTCCCAGTCCTTCAATTGCTGTTAATTCTTTTATGTTAACCGGCGTTTTCTTTTTGAGATCCTGATAATATTTAATTTTTCCGGTTTTTAGATATTCTTCAATTTTTTCAGCAATGTTTTTGCCAACCCCAGGGATTTTTTCCAAAGCTTCTCTTCCTCTTTCTTTATAAATTTCCTCAATGTCTTTTTCTAGAGTTTCCAAAATTAAAGCTGCCTTCCGATAGGCGTAAGGCTTAAATTGAACCCCTTCCATTTCCAAAAAATCGGCAATTTCATAGAGAAGATTGGTTATTTCTTGATTCATATTTTTTCAACTGGTTATTATTATATTTATTATTTATTAAATTCTCAATTTTTCTAAATAGAGCTTTTTGCAACAATCCGAGCCCGAGCTTAAACAAAATGATTATTCCAAAAAGAGTTAAAATTATTTCAGCCGCTCTAATAATCATCGCGAAAATCACGCCTGTTCCCGCCCCCAAGCCAAACGCTTCAAAAGAAAAAGCCTGAATTAATTCATGACTGCCCAGACTAGCCGGAATAAAAACCATAGCTGACAGATAAGAAAAACCAAGGATAGACAAAATCGGCAAAGCGGCAATTTCTCTACCTAAGAAAATTATCAAAAACCAGACTCTTAGATACATAACTACTACTCTTAAAAAAGAAAGGCCAAAGCTTTTCCACATTGACATATTTCTAAAATTAAAAAAATTGAAAATCTCTTTTTCAGCTCCCAATGGCCGATTGTTGCCATTTCTGATAAAAAACCTGACCATGCTTTCACTTCTAAAGCTTTTGAAATAGAAAAAACCAATTCCAGCAGCGAAAATCAAAAACACTCCGCTAAAAATCATTATTAATTTCATCGGCGGCAAACCAATAGCCAAAAGAAAAAATAAAGTACCGAAAAAAATAACCGCCAAATTAGCGGTCCATTCTAAAACACGGTCAATAATCACTGAAGCAACCCCCTTTGACCAAGATACTGAATGCTTTTCTTTTAAAAAATAACTTAAAAAAACCACCCCTCCACAAGAAATAATTGGAGCTAAAAACATAGCGGCAAATCCGGATAAATATAATTTAAAAACACCTCCAAAAGAAATATTAACACCCTCTCCCGCTAAAATCTGTTTCCATCTCCAGGCGCCAATAACAGCTATCAATATAGTCAAACCAAGAATAACCATACCTTGCCAGCCGGTAAAAACCAAAAAAGCGTTTTTTATTTCTTGCCAACCAACAAAATCAATAATCCAGACAAAAAAACCAACGCCGATTAAAAGAGAAAATAAGAAAAGCAAAAATTTTTTCTTGCTGTTAGAGGTCTTCATGGATTTTATATATATTGTCTAAGTATTACACAAATCAAAGAATTTTTAAAGCTCATTTGGGCGATGAGCGGTCCGCCCTCATCTTAACGCCTCACTTTTGCTTCGCAAAAGCCCGCGTATATGATATAATTAAAAAATCGGGATGTGGTGTAATGGTAGCATAAGCGCTTTGGGAGCGTTTGGCCCGAGTTCGAATCTCGGCATCCCGACATGCGGGTGTAGCACAATGGTAGTGCGGTAGTTTTCCAAACTATATACGTGGGTTCGATTCCCATCACCCGCTCCAACATAAAAAGCGCCAGCTGGCGCTTTTTGTAAAAAATTCGAATTTCGGGCTTCGGATTTATTCATTTCGCGTATTCTGTTACCCGACTTTCCCTAATAACATTAACTTTTATCTCGCCCGGATATCTTAATTCTTCTTGAATCTGGCCAGCAATCGCTCTCGCTAAATTCCTAGCTTCTAGGTCGCTAATCTCTTCCGGTTTAACAAAAACTCTTACTTCCCGACCAGCCTGTAATGCCCAAGATTTTTCCACTCCGGGAAACCTCAAGGCAATATTTTCCAGTTCTTTTAATCTTTTCAAATAATTTTCCAAAGTGTCTTTTCTCGCTCCGGGCCGAGCTCCGGAAATTTGGTCCGCGGTTTGAACTAAAAGCGCTTCAATAGTTTCGGCCGGATATTCTTCGTGATGAGATTTCATCGCGGAAATTATTTCTTTTTCTATGCCGAACTTTTCTAAAATTTTAATTCCAATATCAGTATGACTTCCTTCTATCTGATGATCAACCGCTTTGCCAATATCATGCATTAGCCCGGCTTTTTTGCAAACCAAAACATCAGCCCCGATCTCTGAAGCTAAAGCTGAAGCTAAGTAAGCCACTTCAATTGAATGAGTTAAAACATTTTGGCCATAACTCGTTCTAAATCTTAGCCTGCCCAATAATTGGATTAATTTAGGGTCAAAACCAATAATCCCAAGGTCAAAAACCGCGGCCTCTCCAGCCTCCTGGGTCTGTTTTATAACTTCTATTTCCGCTGACTTAACTTGTTCTTCAATTCTGGCTGGCTGAATTCTTCCGTCCTTGATTAGTTTTTCTAAAGCAATTTTAGCGACTTGGCGGCGAATAGGACTAAAACAGGAAAGAAGAACTGATTCCGGAGTTTCGTCTATTATTATTTCAACGCCGGTTAATTTTTCTAAAGCCCTGATATTTCTTCCTTCTTTGCCAATAATTTTGCCCTTGATTTCGTCAGAGGGCAAAGCAACCAAACTAGTGCTTATCTCTTGGGTTTGGCTTAAGCCATATTTTTGAATAGCGGTTGCTAAAATTTTTTTAGCCTCTTTTTCGTATTTCTCCCAGCCCTCTCTCTCCAACTTCCTGATTTTTTCTAAAATTTCTTGCTGATATGTTTTTTCTAAGTTTTGGACTAGTTCTTTTTTGGCTTCTTCTCTAGAAAGCTTGGAAATCCTTTCCAAATTATTTAAAGATTCCTCTCTTAATTTTTCCAAGTCCTGTTCTTTTTTGTTAACTTTTTCTATTCTTTCTTGAAATTCTTTTTGGCTTTCTTCAAAAGCAGAAACTTTTTGATTTAAGAAATTTTCTCTTTTTAGTAAAATCCGCTCGGTTTTAAATAGCTCATAACGTAGGCTATCTGTTTCTTTTTTAGCTGTTGCCAAGATTTCTTCAGCTTCTTGTTGGGCTTTGCTTATAATCGTTTCGGAATCTTGCTTTGCTTTTAAAACCTTTTTTCTAATCTTGGCCTCTATACTGCCGGTTTGCTTTTGAGCAATTGATTGACGGGCATAATAACCGAGAAATATTCCAAAAACCAAGGCTGTCATCCCCGCTATCAACGGAATAAATAAATTCATAATATAATTTTAGATTAATAATTAACATTTATTTTAATATCAAATCCCAAGACCTATTTTAAAGATAGCAAAGAATGCCAAAAATGTCAAAACCCCAGCTCAACGCCAGGGTTTTTAATAATCACCTTAAACAATCTTTTAAAT
>CAYOVW010000029.1:0-5025 GCA_964407555.1 uncultured Candidatus Saccharibacteria bacterium | reverse complement strand
TTTGAGGACTTCGTTGCCGAGCGACTACGTGATGAAAACTACGTTTTCATCGACTCCGTGACAAAAACTTCGTTTTCATCGACTACGTGATGAAAACTTCGTTTTCATCGACTACGTGATGAAAACTTTGTTTTCATCGACTACCCAAGAATGCTTTTAATCTTTTCAATAACCTCTCTAAGCGTAAAATCGGCCTTAATTAAATAATCATTCGCTCCCATATTAAATCCTTTTTTTACATCTTCTTCTTGGCCAAGATTAGAAAGAATAATCACCGGGATTGGGTGCAGGCTTGGATCGCTTCTCATTTGTGATAAAACTTCAAAGCCGTCTATCCCTGGCAGAATAAGATCAAGTAAAACTAGATCCGGCTTCTCTTCCTTTATTTTTTTGATCCCTTCCTCGCCATCAACCGCCTCAATAATGTTATAGTTTTCCTTGGTTAATTTTAAAACGAGGAAATTTCTAAGGAATTTATCATCCTCAACTATAAGAATTGTTTTTGGCATAATTATCCGATAGGAAGGGTGAACCAAAATGTCGACCCTTTGTTTTCTTCGGATTCAAACCCTATTTTCCCATTATGGGCTTTAATAATATTTTTAACAATAAAGAGGCCTAGTCCGGAACCTTCGGTTTCTATTTTCATCACATTTGCTCCGCGAAAAAATTTAGTGAAAATTCTATATTGCTGGTCCTTTGGGATTCCAATTCCAGTATCTTGTATTTTAAACTCTATCTCCTTTTTAGCATATTTCAAAGAAATTGTCACCCTGCCTCCTGGAAGCGTATAATTTATAGCATTATCAAGAAGATTTTGGACGACTAATTTTATTTTCTCAACATCTATTTTCGCGCGAGGCATTCTTTTTTTTGGCTTTTGAAACTCAAGTTTGATTTTTTTCCTTTTCACTTCTTGCATAGATAAACTTATTGCCTCTTCAACTATATTTTCTATCTCTGTCAATGTTGGTTTATAAAGATATCTCCCCTCTTCAATTCTGGCAACATTCAAAAGGTCTCTAACCAGAGCAATCATTCTTTCATTGGATTTATAAGCTTTTTCCAAAAGATCTCTTTGCTCTAATGTTATTTCTCCTAAATCATTGTCTAGGAACATATGTAATATCCATTTTATAGCAGAAAGTGGAGTCCGTAGCTGATGAGAGGCAATAGAAACAAACTCTGACTTAGCCTTATCTCCTTTCTTTAATTCTTCATAAGCCTCTTTTAGTTCTTTGGTTCTTTGTTTAACCCGCTCTTCAAGTGTTTCAGTTAATTCTCTTAATGCCTCATTAGTTTTTCTTTGAACAAAATTAGCCTTGATAATCTTCTCCGTGCTTTTGTTAAAAAAGTAACCATAAACAATGACTAAAGTAAAAATAGAGATAGCTACTAATTGTGAAATTTTTCCTTCGATTAAAAAAGAAAGGGTAAAAAGAAAAAAGACTAAAAGCGAACTAACAATTAGATGCTGAAAAAACAAGCAGTGGTGAAATTTCAAGTTACAATACTGACAACGTTTAGCCGGAGAATAATTAAGAGTTTTAACCGACCAGCAATTTTTGTTAAGATATCCGGGTTCTCCTATTTTTTCCTGATTTTTTTTCATTTTTATCTCCCGAAAATTTTTTTAAAAAAGCATACATTAAAGAACCCACACAAACACCGACAAAACCAGCCAAAAACATTAATAAAGACATCATTAATGTTAAACCCCAGGCAAGACTAATAAATATTTCAAAATAGAGAAGTAAAAAACTAATAAAAAGAAAAATTCCTCCCATCCCACAGGCAAAATTTAATTCTCCTGCTTCTTTCTGGATTGGTTTCACTCTCTCTTTTAGTAACTTTTTTAAAACCAAAGCATGAAATTGATAAGGGATATTGAACTTTATAGAAAAAGCTCCAAAAGCCATCAAAAGGCTAGCTGCTAAAACTAACCAGTGATTATGAATTAAAAAAGCAATTAAGCCTAAAATTCCATAAGTGGCTCTGGAAAATCGCAAAGAGTTATCGTAAATTAGACAGTGTTGCATAAGTTAATGGCAACTGATTTCATTCGATTTACCAATTTAAAAAGGCTATTTGCCCGAAGGGGTGAGAAAATTTCTCTCAACCCTATTTTGTCAATAAAATACAAATCAGCCTTTTTAATATCTTCTGGCTTCTGACCAGATAAGGTTCTTATTAACAAAGCAGCAATTCCTTTTGTTATAATAGACCTACTATCAATCTCATAAAAGACTTTCCCATCTTTAAATGTGGAATGAAACCAGGTCCCTACTTGGCAATCTTTGATAAGATTTTCTTCGGTTTTATATTTTAAATCAACTGAGGGCAAATCTTTTCCTAATTTAATTAGATAATTATATTTATCCATCCAGTTATCAAAATTTTTGAATTCATTAATAATTTCTTCTTGAATTTCTTGAATAGTCATTTTACTTTATACTACCCATACATTTTTTGAATTTTCTTTAAGGATTCACAGAAAAAATCTATTTCTTCCAAGGTATTATAAAAAACCAAAGACGCTCTAACAGCGCCCTCAACTTTATAATGCTCCCAAAGAGGCTGGGTGCAATGATGACCAGCACGAATGGCAATTCCCATTCTATCTAAAAAAATTCCTGCATCATAGGGATGAATATTACCCAAGAGGAAAGAAAAAATACAAATTTTATCTTCTGCCTGGCCATATAATTTCAGCCCATTTAAAGCAGTAAGCTTAGTAGTTGCATAATCTAACAATTTCTTTTCATAATTTTGAATATTTTCTAATCCTATGTCCATCAAATAATCTAAAGCCACGCCTAATCCAATAGCGCCAATATAATTAGGGGTGCCGGCCTCAAATTTAAAAGGTAACTCAGCGTAAGTGGTATGCTCAAATTTCACCCGATCAATCATGTCTCCTCCGCCTTGATACGGAGGTATTTCTTTTAGCCAATGTTCTTTGCCATATAATACTCCTATGCCAGTTGGTCCATATATTTTATGTCCTGAAAAAGCGTAAAAATCGCAATCAATATCCTGAACATCAATCTTTAGATGTTGAACTGCCTGAGCTCCATCGATTAAAACTGGAATATTATTTTTATGAGCAATATTGACTATTTCTTTAACCGGATTAATAGTGCCGAGAGAATTTGAAGCCTGAGTAATGGCTACTAATTTCGTTTTAGCATTAATTAGTTTTTTATATTCTTCCAATAATAATTCCCCTTTATCGTTGATGGGAATTACTCTTAACTTGGCGCCCTTTCGTTTACACATCATCTGCCAGGGAACAATATTACTATGATGTTCCATTTCAGACACAATAATCTCATCGTTCTCTTTTACATACCTCTCCCCAAAAGAATAAGCCACTAGATTGATGGAAGCTGTAACTCCGCTAGTAAAAATTATTTCATAGTTATGGCGAGCATTTAAATAATTTTGAACCTTTTTCCGAGCCGCTTCGTACATTTCAGTCAATTGTGCACTTAAATAATGAACCCCTCGGTGAACATTGCTGTTATGCTCGGAAAGCAATTTGTTTATAATATCTATAACAACTCTGGGTTTCTGTGTCGTTGCTCCATTATCAAAATAAATAAGTGGCTTCCCATAAATTTTTTGGTTAAGTATCGGGAAATCATTCCTTATCTTTGCTATGTCAAAAGTAGATATTTTATGAGTATTTTTTATCTCGTTCATTTTATAATTCTATACGCTGAATTTCCTAATTTTATTTTATCACAATCTTAATTCTTGTCCAATTGTCTTTTTCCCTTGTTAGAAAGCCCCATCCCTTGGGGCGGGAATGAATATAAGACTACATCCTAATTTCTAAAAAAGGTGGGTTTAAAGCCCCATCCTTTCTAACAGGGTTTACGTTAGTTGGTTGGGGCAAACGATTAATCAAGCTATGAAACTCAAATTTTTTTAGAATCTGTTTTACTCCCTCTTTATTATAATCTTGAAAGCGGCATTTGTCTATTCTGAAATCTATGGGTATATCGCATTTAATTTCAGCTAACATCTTGGAAAGAAAGGCCTGTTCTTTATATTTTATCAGCGTTTTTTTCAGTTTTGGTTTGATTTTTCTTGCTTTTTCTGAATCCTTTTCAATTTCTTGATAAAGATTTTCCAAATTATTAAATTCTAAAAGGAGCTTAATGGCGGTTTTTTCTCCTATCCCAAGAACTCCAGGGATATTATCTGAAGGATCTCCGCGCAAAGCTTTAAGGCCAATAAGCTGTTTTGGTTCTAATCCTTGATATTTTTCCTTTATTAATTCTTTGTCGTATAAAACAATGTCTTTTACTCCTTTTCGCAAAGCGTAGACTTTTGTTTGAGAATTAATTAGCTGAAAAGTGTCTGAATCTCCGCTTAAAATAATTGTTTCAATTACGCGAGCCGAACGAGGCGAAGCGAAGCGTGAAGAAAAGGATTTATCCTCTTCGCCTTCTGGCGCTATTCGTTCTTTAGAGGCCAGATGAGCAAGAGTACCGATAAGGTCGTCTGCTTCAAATCCTTGTTTTTCAAAAACAGCAACTTCAAAAGCTTTTAGAATTTCTTTTATTCGAGGAATTTGCTGGGAAAGCTGTTTTGGGGTTGGCGGCCGTTTAGCTTTATATTCTTTAAATTGTTTGTGTCGAAAAGTCAAACCCGGCAAATCAAAACAAGCCACAATAAAATCCGGTTGAAAGTCTTTTATTGTCTTTAAAAAAACCAACATAAATCCGTAAACCGCGCCAACTATTTCCCCTTTTTTTGTGGTTAAGGACGGCAGAGCGTGAAAAGCCCGATGGATAATAGAATTACTATCAATAACAATAAGCCGTTTTTTATTGTTTTCCATAACAATATGAAATCTGCAGAGACCCGGTCTCTGCACTTTTTTTACTCAAGAAGAAGATTAGAAAACTCTTGAACATTTCCTTTATATTTTAAATAATCTTTTAAAAATTCTTTACACCTATTATGCCCTCCTATTATATCTAAAAGAAATTCCCTTTCAGTAACTGAAGGAAA
>CAYOVW010000028.1:0-5343 GCA_964407555.1 uncultured Candidatus Saccharibacteria bacterium | reverse complement strand
CCCATTTGCAGATATTTTTTCGGGTTTTTCAAAAAATCAACCACTTCCATTAGTTCTTGCTTTGCCTCTTTCAAGCCAGCTACGTCTTTGAAAGTGATTTTTTCTTTGGGATGGCCTTCGGCGCCAAAAAGTCGAGCCTTGGCTTTGGAAAAATTAAACGCCTGCATGGCGCCGACTTTGGCCTGCCGGAAAATAAAAAAGAAAAACAAACTGAAAAGCAAAAGCGGAAATAAAAGCAATAAAGCCGGTCCAAGCCAGATTCCAATACCCTCCTCTTCTTTTGGTATAATATCCACTTCTTTTAATTTTTCCAAAGAAACGCCAAGATTAATTAAAGCTTCCGAAAGAGAAATTTCTGTTTCTTTTCTGGCACTTGCTTTTAGATATTCTTCTGCTTCAAGGTAAGTTATTTGGAGTTCGTTGCCAATAATAATAATTTCTTTTACTTGGCCGGCATTAATTTTTCTTACCAGTTCGGTTAAGGAAAGCTCCTTTATTTGTTCGGCCGGCCTAAAAATCACGGCGTAAATACCGGCAACAATCAAGA
Source organism: uncultured Candidatus Saccharibacteria bacterium (assembly GCA_964407555.1). Taxonomy (GTDB): domain Bacteria; phylum Patescibacteriota; class Minisyncoccia; order Minisyncoccales; family RBG-13-42-11; genus JAHXGL01. The sequence continues at coordinate 4,796 of CAYOVW010000028.1, read as the reverse complement.
AAATCAGCAGGATAAATATGAAGTTTTTGAAGAGATGTCTCATAGGAATTTACATTATGATTCCGAGCTAGCTTATTATCGTCCCTTTAAAATTTTTTCCTTTCAGAATATTTTTAAGATTTTGCAAATCTGTTCCTTGAACAATAATCGCTTTCAGTTTTAATTTTTTAGCCAGTTTAGCGGCAATAGGATCAATTGGAAAAGAGAGTCCGGGAATCCAGCGAGGAGGATGATTGATTAATTTTTGATAATTATGCCAGGAAATTTCCTTAATTGGTTTATTTTTTTTGTGATAATTTTGGCAATTTGCTTTATTGTGGTTGTTTTGAGACTGCTTAGTCGTGCTTATATTTGTTTTATTTTTTCTTTTAAATGCGGCTGAGTCTTTGTTAAAAACAAACGGAATATTCCCGGCATCAATAATTTCTTTAATCTTAAACCTTTTTGCCAGAAGAACGGCAATATAGTCGGTTGACCAGCCGGGTCTCCAGCCGGCAGCGATAATAATTGGCTGTTTTGTTTTTATTGGCTTATAAGGGTTATCTAAAACAACAGGACAAGCTTGACGTCGGAAAATCGCTCTTAAAAGATGGGCGTTTAATCTGGTGGCATGAATTCCAATCCAATCTTGGTCTTCGTAAGGGAGTTTGATTATTTTTGAAGCTGCGTTTTGATAAATTCGGCAAATTTTCCCTCCGCCAGCCACAATAATGAATTTACAGCCCTTGTTTATGAAATCCAAAATCAAAGTTCTAAATTTTTTCAAGAAATTAATATTGATTTTTTCCGGCGAAGGAATAATAATTGACCCTCCTAAAGCGATGAGAAATGTTTTCTTTTTTTTACCTTTAGGGTCGTTAAAGGGTATTTTCCGCATGGGTTTCTTGTGTTATTTTTAAATTTATTCGATATTCTTTCGAATTAATTAATAAAATTTGGAAATTGTATTTTTTACCTATTTCCAAAGCGGTTTCCATTTTTGATTTGGTTCCAAATTCAGAAATATGACAAAGTCCCTGGATTTTTGAAGTGAGCTGGATAAAAGCGCCAAAAGGATTAAATTTAATTACCTTTCCTTTAATAATGTCGCCCGGCTTATATTTTTTTTCAATTTCTTCCCAGGGATTTTTCTTAAGGGCTTTCAATGATAGAAAAATTCTTGCTTCGGAAATAGAAATAATTTTTGCTTTTATTTTTTCTCCAAGCTTAACTATCTCTTCCGGGGACTCAACTATTTGCCAGGCTAATTCCGAAATATGAATTAGGCCTTCAAGATTTTCTTTTTCAATCTTCATAAAAGCGCCAAAATCAGTAATGCCGCTAACTTCTCCTTTGACAATATCTCCTACCTTATACTTTTTTAAAAGCTGTTTTATCGCTTTATTTTCTTTTGATTTTTCCGAGAAAATGATTTTCCTTTCTTTGGAATTAAGGCTAAAAATTTCTACCTCCATTTCTTTTCCGATAAATTTTTGAAGCTCTTTCAGAACCTTAAAAACATCGCCTTTTTCCACTCTGGGGTAATGTTTTGCCGATAATTGAGAAATAGGCAGGAAACCAGGAATGTCTAAAAATTTTGTCAACAGCCCGCCTTTATTGGCTCCCAAAATCTTAATTAATACCGGTTCTTTTTTTTCTTTTTTTTCCCGGAGTTTTTCCCATGTTAATTCAATAGAGGCCTGACTTAGAGAAAGCTCGACATAGCCGTCTTCGTTTTCCAAACCAATAACTTTAACAAAGAGCGTGTCGCCAATTTTTAAATTTTTAATTCGTTCTTTAATCTCCTGAAATTCTTTTCCGTAGATTATTCCTGTTCCCAGAGCTTGTAAATCTAAAAAGACCGCTGAGAGCGTTTTGCTAATAATTTTTCCTTCAACAATCTTACCTGGTTGAACCGGCTTTAATAATGGGTCTTGCTCTAAAATATTTTTCATTAACTATAATCTACAATATTTCTTGAATTTTTGCAACTGCTATGATAAGATATTAATATGCAAATTATTTGGCGCGGACAATCTTGTTTTCAAATTACTAGCCAGATAGGGAAAAACAACCTGGTTAATATTGTTATTGACCCTTTTGACGAAACAATTGGTTTGCGAATTCCCAAACTGGAGGCCGATATTTTGCTGGTGTCTCATAACCATTACGACCATAATAACATAAAAGCAGTGGAAGGCGATCCTTTTTTAGTTGATGGGCCAGGTGAATATGAAGTAAAAGGAATTTTTATTCAGGGGATTGATTCATATCATGATTCTTCGTTTGGCAAAGAAAGGGGCTTAAACACCATTTATATTATTGAAACTGAAGAAATGAAGATTTGCCATCTTGGAGATTTGGGGCAAAAAGAATTGACTGATGAGCAAATTGAGAAAATTATTGAGGTTGATATTTTAATGATTCCGGTTGGCGGTATCTTTACAATTTCGGCTAAAGAGGCAATGAAAATAATATCTCAAATTGAGCCCAAGATTGTTATCCCAATGCATTATTGCCTTCCAAAGCTGAAAGTAAAATTAGAAGATTTGGATAAGTTTTTAAAAGCAATGGGAATAAAAAAAATAGAACCCCTGTTAAAGCTGTCTATTAAGAAAAAAGATATTTTAACAGAAGAAGCAAAAATAATAGTATTAAAACCCTAGTCGATGAAAACGGAGTTTTCATCACGGAGTCGATGAAAACGTAGTTTTCATCACGTAATAAAAAATGCTGCGGAATTTGCAAAAACAGCCCGAGCGGGTGAAAAAAATTATCCTTTGGTTTGTGGTAATCATTGTTGGAATTGTTTTGCTGAATTTTTGGGTCAGGGGCGCCGGGGAGAGAATGAGAGAATTTCAAGCAGAAGAAATTACTAGAGAATGGGAATTGCCGGAAATTGAAATGCCGGTCTTGGAAATTCCGGAAATTCCAGAGATTCCCCAAGACATTACTCCAGAGGAGTTTTTAAAGAAATTGAGGGAACTAATACCAGGGCTTCCGGAACAAGAATGGAAGCGAATAGAAGAAAAATTAAAAGAAATACCGGAACAAAAATGGAAACAGACAGAAGAAGAATTAAAGAAAACAGAATAGCAATGGGCGGAATTTTAATGTCTACCCCTCCCTTTACATGTAAAGGGAGGGGCGGAATTTTAATGTCCGAATCGGAACGATTCGGAATTTTATGGCTAATAAATCCAAACAAATAAATACTGTTGCTGGGGGCGATTCTCGCCAGGGTCGGGAAAATGGCAGTGTCAAGCCGCGGGAGATTGTTGAAGAAATGAAAGAGTCATACATTGATTACGCAATGTCGGTTATTGTTTCGCGCGCCCTGCCTGATGTCCGCGACGGCTTAAAACCGGTCCACCGGAGAATTTTATATGTGATGAAAGAGGAAGGATTAACTCATACTGCTAAATATAGAAAATCAGCCCATGTTACTGGTACTTGTTTAGCCCGTTATCACCCTCATGGCGATGCTTCAGTTTATGATGCTATGGCTAGAATGGCTCAGGACTTTTCATTAAGATATCCTTTAATTGATGGTCAAGGAAATTGGGGTTCAATTGATAACCCTTCAGAATATGCGGCCCAAAGATATACTGAGTGCCGAATGTCCAAAATTGGTGAAGAGATGCTAAAAGATATTGAAAAAAACACGGTTGACTTTACTGATAATTATGACGCTACCAGAAAAGAGCCAATGGTTTTGCCTTCTCCTTTGCCCCAGCTTTTATTAAACGGTTCTTTGGGAATTGCGGTTGGCATGGCAACTAATATCCCTCCTCACAATCTTTCTGAGATTTGCGATGCGTTGGTTTATCTGATTGACAATCCCAAGGCGAGTGTGGAAGACCTTTTTAAATTCATTCAGGGTCCGGATTTTCCCACTGGCGGGATAATTTATAATCAAAAAGAAATTGTCTCTGCTTACGCGCAGGGCAAGGGCGGGATTATTGTTCGGGGAAAAGTAGAAGTTGTTGAGGACGAAAAAAAGAGCCGCTCCCGAATTTTAATTTCCGAAATCCCGTTTCAAGTTCAAAAATCTTCTTTGATTCAGCAGTTTGCCAACCTGGTTCAGGACAAAAAGATTGAAGGCATTAAAGACATTCGCGATGAGTCAGACCGGGAAGGGATGAGGATAGTGATTGAGCTTTCTCGCGACGCTTTTCCCCAAAAAATTCTAAACCGGCTTTATAAATTTACCGACCTTCAAAAAACTTTCCATATGAATATGCTCGCTCTTGTTGAGGGAATTCAGCCCCGAGTGTTGAACATAGCGGAAATGCTGGGTTATTTTATTCTTTATCGCAAAGAAGTGGTTTTCCGCAGAACAAAATACGATTTGGAAAAGGCTAAAGAAAGAGCTCATATATTGGAAGGGCTTTATAAATGTTTGGCCAATATTGACGCGGTTATCAAGGTTATTAAAAACTCTGCCAATCGGGAAGAAGCTCAAAAGAACTTGGTTAAAAAATTCCGCTTAACTCAAATTCAGGCTAACGCTATTTTGGAAACGCGTTTGGCCAGTTTAGCCAAATTGGAAAGAAAGAAAATTGAAGATGAATTAAAAGAAATCCAGGCAAGAATTAAAAACTTGTTAGCCCTTTTGAAAAGTCCTCAAAAAATAAAAGAAAAAGTTAAGCAGGAAATAAAAGAGGTTAAAGAAAAATTTGGAGACCAAAGAAAAACAAAAGTTTATGCCCAAAAATTAGAGGAGATTAACGAACAGGATTTAATTCCCAAAGAAGAGACGATTATTACCTTAACTCAAGGCGGTTATATTAAAAGAATAAATCCAAAAACCTATA
>CAYOVW010000027.1:1785-5356 GCA_964407555.1 uncultured Candidatus Saccharibacteria bacterium | reverse complement strand
TAATATTAAAACAAGGAATCGGTAAATTTGCAGAGACCGGGTCTCTGTAAATTTCGCTAATTTGATTAATATACTGCCATAAGGGTTGGCCAATATTAGCAGCGCCAGCTCGACAAACAGCCATTGAAACAGGTAGAATAGCGTTCGCGCCTAAATTAGACTTATCTTTTGTCCCATCTAAAGAAATTAAAATCTCATCAATTTCTTTTTGATTGCTAATTTCTATGCCTCTTAATTTTGGATTGATTGCCTCGTCAATATTTTTAATTGCTTTCAAAACTCCTTTTCCTTTGTATCTTTCCTCCCTGTCTCGCAATTCTTTTGCCTCATATTTACCAACTGAAGCGCCAGAGGGCGCTGAAGCTCTAAATACTCCAAGCCCATCAATCATCAAATCAACCTCAACTGTCGGATTCCCTCTTGAATCCAAAATCTCCCTTGCTTTTATATCCTTAATTTTAATCATAAATTTTTTATTTTTATCTTAAATATTTATACGCTGATAAAGCAGCTTTGGCGCCTTGGCCAGCGGCAATAACAATTTGTTTGTCTTTTATTTCAGTGACATCGCCGGCCGCGAAAATGCCGGAAGTTTTGGTCATACAAGTTTTTGAATTAATTTTAATTTCGCCTTTTTTGTTAAAATCCACTAAACCTTTTACAAAATTAGTTGCCGGAATAGAGCCAATTTCAACAAAAACCCCTTCTACTTTTAAGGTGTTAATTTTTTTAGATTTTCTATAAAATTCCGAATCGTTCCGATTCCGATTCGGACATTCTTGGTAAGTTATTGAATCAACAAAATTTTTACCTTTAATTTGCTTTAAAACAACATTGGTTATTATTTCAACTTTTCCTGTTTTTCTGGCAATTTCCTGATTTTCCACGTCAGCGCTAAGTTTTGAAGTATACTCTAAAATATAAATTTTCTGAACCCATTTACTCAAAGCAATTGCTGTTTCAAAACCGGCATTGCCCCCGCCAATAACAGCCACAACTTTGTCTGAAAACAAAGGCCCGTCACATTGAACACAATAAGAAACTCCTCTGCCAATAAATTTCTTTTCCCCGGGAATTCCCAATAATCTGGGGTCGGCTCCGGAAGCGACAATTACTGCTTTTGTTTGAAATTTATGCTTATTTTTAGTAAAAACAAAAAAATTTTTGCTGACTCTTTTAATCTTTGTTACTGAATCTCTCTCAATATCAATTTTAAACTTTCTTAAATGCTTTTCAAATCTTTTAATCAACTCCATTCCGGAAATTCTCTCAAAGCCGGGATAATTCTCAATGGCAACGGCTTTTCTGTTCATTTGCCCACCAAAACTTTTAGCAATTAATAAAGTGTTTAATTTTTGTCTAGCAGCATAAATACCGGCGGTAATGCCAGCCGGACCCCCGCCAATAATAATTAAATCGTAAACTCCATTGCTTATCATAAAAATTATCGCTGGACAGAATTAATGTGTCTTCCTTCAAGAAAACTTGAAATATTATCAACGGTTATGTCTAAAATCCTTTTTAGGGCCTCTTCTGAATAAAAAGCAATATGAGGGGTAATGATAACTTTTGGATGTTCGCGCAGAAAATGATTTTGAAGAATTGTTTTTAAATTATGTTTTTGCTGAAATTGCTTGGTTAAAAGTTCTTTTTCTTCTTTAAGGAAAGCTTCTTCTTCCAAAACATCTAAACCAACCCCGGCAAAGATTCCTTTTTCCAGCGCTGAAACTAAAGCCTCGGTCTCAACCAACCCTCCTCGGGCAGTGTTGATTAATAACGCTCCTTTTTTAATTTTTCTAATATTATCCTTGTTAATCAGGTGATGAGTGTTAGGATTGTAAACTGTATGAAGGCTGATAATGTCGGAATGGCCAAGGAGATAATCCAGGCCAACATATTTCAGTTTTAGTTTTAATTTTCTAATCGTCTTAAAATCTTTTCTGATGTCGTAAACCAGAACTTTCATTCCAAACCCATTGGCGATTTTAACTACCCGAGAACCAATCCGGCCCATTCCAATAATGCCGATTGTTTTTCCTTCCAAGTCAAACCCCTTTAGGTTTTCAATGGCAAAATCCGCTCTTCTTACTTTTTCTATTGCTAAAGGCAGGTTTCTAGCCAGAGCCAAAATTAAAGCAAAAGTATGCTCGGCGACAGTATTTTCCCCGTAATAAGGCACATTAGAAACCTTGATTTTTTGTTTGGCGCAAGCTTCCAAATCAATATGGTCAAAACCAGTAGACATTGTAGTTATAAATTCAAGCTTTGGCAGTTTCTCTAGAATTTGTTTGTCGATTTTAGAATAAATAAAACCAGCCAGGATTTTTGTGTCTTGGATTTGGCTTGCTATTTTCAAAGTCAAAGGTTTTTTGAAAAATCTTAAATCGATTTTTTTAGATAATTTTTGGCAAACTTCTTCTATCCTTGCTTGAAGATATTTCTCTTCCAGGGGCTTTATTTCAAAAAAAGCGATTTTCATAAAAAATATTTTATCAACCAGCCTCCGTCAACCACTAAAGTATGGCCGGTAATATGGTTTGCTTCGTCAGACGCCAGATAAAGGCAGGCGCAAGCAGTGTCTTTTGGCAGGCTGAATTTACCCAAAGGAATTTCAGCTAACATTTTCTGTTTTTTCCCTTTATTGTTCTTTAAGCGAGCTTCAAGCATTTTGGTTTCGGTCTTTCCCGGAGCAATGGCATTAACATTAATCTTATAAGGCGCCAAATCCAAAGCCATCTGCCTGGTAAAATCTATCAGGGCCCCTTTGGTGGCACAATAAATCGCGCTCAAAGGAGATTCGCTCGCAAAACCGGCCGTGGAAGCAATATTAATAATCCGACCTTGTTTTCTTTTTTTCAGATGAGGAAGAATCGCCCGGCACCCGTAAACAGCGCCGTAAAAATTTACTTTTATTATTTTGTCAATTTCTTCCAAAGTCATCTTGGTTAAGTCTTTTTGAATATAAATACCGGCATTATTAACTAAAATATCTAATCTCCCATGCTCTTTTATTGTTTCTTGAACCCTTTTTTCAAATTCCTGATAATTGGTAATATCTAATTTTTTAGCGCTTGCTTTTCCTTTGGCTTTTTTTATTTCTGCGACTACTTTTTCGCACTTTCCCTCATCAAGATCAGTAACCACTACTCTGGCGCCAGCCCTAGCTAAAACAAGGGCAATTTCCCTGCCAATCCCTTGTTGACTGCCGGTAATTAAAGCAATTTTATTTTTTAATTCAAACATATCGCCAAATCTATTAAGTCTTTTTTCGCCGTAAAAAAGCCGGCGTCTCCCAAAATTTTTCTTTTTCCAGTATTTCTCTTTCAATGTCCTGGGCTTCTTTTTTAATCTGAAGTCCGTTTTTCCTTACGCGAGCCGAACGAAGTGAGGCGAAGCGTGAAATATGAGACGAAGTCTCATCGCCCACTTTTTCTTTTTTAATATCAGTCACCTTGGTCGAAGAGACCTCGTCTTTTCTTCGCCCTTCGCTCGCTTGGGCAATTGGCTTAATTTCAGTATTAATTGGAATTTCAGTTAGTATTTTCTTTTTTCGTTTTTTATTAATCTTAAT
>CAYOVW010000027.1:0-1685 GCA_964407555.1 uncultured Candidatus Saccharibacteria bacterium | reverse complement strand
TATTAATTGGAATTTCAGTTAGTATTTTCTTTTTTCGTTTTTTATTAATCTTAATTTTTACTTTTTCTCCCTTTATTTTTATTTTTTCTTTTTCTTTTATTTTTTTTGCTAATTTCGTCAGAGATTGGTTTTTTTTAGAAATCCGCACTTCGTTCGCCGAGCGCTCAATGCGTTGAGTGCTTCGGCTCGCTCGCGTAGATGAAATTTTAATTTCATTGAACTTCGCCTTTTCCCCTAAACAGCCAACTGCCAGTAAAAAGGCCTTGATAGTCTTAGGATATTTCCGTTTCTGGGAAATTCCGAAAATAATTTTAGCTTCCGGACTAACTAATTCTGAAATGCTTTTTGATATTTGATTAACTTCCGACAAAGAAAGATTTCTTTCTCCGGCAATATTAAACAAAACTCCTTTTGCTCCTTGAATTTTATAGGGGTATAAAGGAGAATTCAAGAGTCTTGCCGTTAAATCTTTGACCGAGCCTTCTTTTATCAATGAAGCTTCTGCTCCATCTTGACGTTGCGCTCGGCCTTGCCTCGCTTGCGCTCTTGAAATTTCAACAGTATTCAAATAAACAAGTTTTCCTTGTCCTTCAAAAATTGTCCGAATATCGGCAAAATCAATATTAATTAAACCCGGATTATAGATGGTTTCAATTAATCCCTTCAAATTTTCCGCTAAATTTTTATTAATAAAAGAGAAGGATTGTTTCAGAGGTGTTTCTTTGTCAATGACCTGAAAAACTCTCTCGTTCGGGATAATGGTCATCGCGTTTAGATAGTTTTTTATTTCAGCTAAGGCCTCTCGGCTAATTTCCATTTTTTTCTCCCCTTCAAATTTAAAAGGCAAGGTAAAAATACCATAAGTAAGATTGTTGAGCTCTTTGGAAATCTTAGCAAAAACCGGTGCCGCGCCTGACCCGGTCCCGCCGCCTAAACAAGCGATAATAATGCAAATATCTTGGCCCTGGCAAAGTTTTTTTATTCTCTCTTTCTCATTTTGAGCCGCCTCTTTTCCCTTTTCAGGATTCATACCTGTTCCCAAGCCCCAAGTAAGAGCCTGTCCAAATTGAAAGCAGCCAACCTTTTTAGAAACTGTTTTCAAGGCTTGGGCATCAGTATTAGCGGCTACAAAACAAGCTTGTTTGATTTCAGAAGCAATTTCTGAGATAATCATCCCTGCTCCTCCGCCAATGCCGATCACTTTAATTCTAGTTTTTTTAACTTTAGCGATCGGGTTTATTTTAGTCAAAAAGACCTCTTCTTTTTGATTGCGCAAGCTGGCTGTTTTTTTACTCATTAATATAGTTTAATGCTTTAAAATTTTTAGTCAACTATCCTTAAGTCAATTAGAGTGATTTCCGGCGAGCAGTCAAATCTAATTGGAATAACAGAGGTGCCAACCCCTCCCCGTTAGAAACCCTTAGTTTCTAACGGAGTTTAGCTGAAATTAAAAAACAGAACTAGGGGCATTGACTTGATATAGAAATTTAGTAATATATTAAAAGAACAACAAAGAGGGTTAACTTTTACAGAAAAGGTTAATTTCTATTAAAAAATGGCTATTGGAGATATTATTGTCTATTCCTCAATTTTCTTTTTTCTTTATATAAACATATTTTCTCTTTTGGTGTTGTGGGAAAATAAAAACCGAATTTATAAACCAAAATTGAGAAAAAATCATCCTA
>CAYOVW010000026.1:0-5465 GCA_964407555.1 uncultured Candidatus Saccharibacteria bacterium | reverse complement strand
GTATTTTTCAACTATGACTAGTTTCAATAAATTATTATCCAGAAAAAAAGACAGACTTCTAACGGGGTTCACCCTAATAGAGCTCATGGTGGCTATTACGGTAATCACAATTTTAACAGTGATAATTTTGCCTGATTACAAAATTGGCGGACAGGGATTTGCTCTTCAAAGATCAGGCTATGAATTAGCTCAAAATATCAGGCGAGCGCAGGAAATGGCAATGTCAGCTAAAAAGTTTGATGGCACAGTCCCTTTTGGTTATGGAATTTATTTAAAAGCTGGAGACCTAAATTATATCTTATATGCTGATACTGTTCCAGCAGGAGGAGATCAAAAATGGGGAACAGGAGATGGTTTGGTAGAAACAATTGAGATAGAAACAGGCATCAAGATTAAAAGCGTTTCTCCTGCTTCTTTGAGTATAAATTTCAGCCCTCCTGAGCCAAAGACAAAAATATCCGGCACCGGAGTGCCTGATGGAACTGAAGCAGTAATCATTCTGGCAGTAATTGATGACCCTCTTAGAACCAAAACTATCAGAGTAAATAGAGCGGGATTAGTTAGCATAGATTAAATACAATGTTGAAATGTTTAATTTAAATAATAAAGGAGGATTTACCCCGTTAAATAGTCGCAAAGCGAATTTAACAGGGTTTACCATAGTTGAAGTAACGATTGCTCTGTTTCTAGTTTCAATCGGCATCTTGAGCGCTTTTGCTGTTACTCAGCATATTATCATTATTACAGAAACCGCTTCTTCGCGCTTAATTGCCGCTTATCTCGCCCAAGAAGGAATTGAAATTGTCAGAAACATTCGAGACACTAACTGGCTAGAAGGAAAACCTTGGGACACTGGAATTGGTATTGATGATTGGGAAGCTGATTTTGGCGACACAGCTTTAACTGATGTTTATGATGGAGATTTTTTAAATATTGACGAGAAGGGTTTTTACAGTTATAGCGCTGGCACGCCGACAAGATTCACGAGAAAAATTACGATTACTAAACCAACTGATAATATTATAGAAGTTTTTGTTTTAGTGGAATGGGTTGAAAGAGGACAAACTCATCAACTTACAGCTGAGGGACATTTATATAATTGGCGCTTTTGATAATGGATAATAAAAATAATAATAAAAAAGGATTTACCATAGTTGAGATTATAGTGGCGGTTACTGTTTTTACGATGATTATCGGAATAGTGATGCTGATTTTTTCCTGGGTTATTGAAATCCAAGAAAAAACATTATCTTCCCAAGAGCTCTTATCTCAAACAAGTTTTCTGATGGAATATATGGGCCGAGCTTTGAGAATGGCAGAGAAAGAACTAAGCCATCCCCCTGCTCCTCCTGCGCTTCCAGGCACGACCCAATGTTTAGATACTGCTGGAAGAGGATTCAATTTTGAAACTAATCCTCCTGATAATAACAGAATAAGGTTTATTAATGATGACAATAAGTGTCAAGAATTCTTCTTGGATGGTACTACTCTGAAAGAGCGAATCTCCACAGATGACAATGCTGTTAATTTCGGAACTCCCTTGCCTTTAACTCCCCCTGATATAGAAGTGGTTTCTTTCAAAGTTAATTTAATCGGCGAAGACCAGACCGATGTCATTCAGCCAAAAGTAACTTTATTCCTGGAAATAAAACGAGCCGGTCCTAGGCCCGGCTTGCTTCCGTCAGTAAAAATCCAAACCACAATTACCCAAAGAGATCTTGATATTGTAAAATGATGATCAATAACTCCGAAAAAGGGCTTGCCCTTTATTTAACTTTTATCGTCTTAGTTGTTGTTCTGGCTTCGGTTTTAGGCGTGGCCGCGATTTTTCTCAGACAAATGGCAATGATTGAACGGCTTGAAGATTCAGTTATTGCTTTTTTAGCGGCTGACACTGGAATTGAAAGAGGTTTAGATGTGTGTGTTGATCATACCTGTCCTGATTTTGATGGATTTCTTGACTTAAATAATAATGGAGTCTTAGATGGCGCTGATTCCCGGTACGATGTTAAAGTAATCGCCCCTGGCGTTGATGGCTGCGCAGCAGATAATTTTTGCATCAGATCAATAGGCACTTTCAAAAAAGTTAGAAGAGCGATTGAAGTAAGAAGGTAAACTAAGCATTATGAACGAACAAGATGCTAAACAACGAATTGAAAAACTAAAAAAACTTATCTCTCATCATCGCTATCTATATCACGTTCTTAATCAGCAGAAAATTTCTGAAAATGCTCTTGATTCCTTAAAAAAAGAACTTTTTGATTTAGAACAGCAATTCCCGAAATTTATCACCCCTGATTCGCCAACTCAACGAGTAGCCGGCAAGCCTTTGGAAAAATTTGAAAAAGTTTATCATTATCAACCCATGCTCTCCTTAAATGACGCTTTTTCTGAAAAAGACATAAAGGACTGGCTGGAGCGCATTTCAAAACTTTTATCTCCTAATGAAATAAAACAAATCGCATTTTTCTGCGAATTAAAAATTGACGGCTTGGCAGTTGAACTGATTTACCAGAATAGTATCTTGAAAACCGGTTCCACTCGCGGCGACGGACTGGTTGGCGAAAATGTCACTCAAAACTTGAAAACGATTGAAGCTATTCCTCTAAAGTTAAAGGACAGGAGAGGGGCAGTCCCTCTTGTTGTTAGGGGAGAAGTTTTTATCTCTAAAAAAGAATTTGAAAAAGTAAATCAAAAACAGAAACGGGCCGGACTTCCTACTTACGCTAATCCTCGAAATTTAGCAGCTGGTTCTATTCGCCAATTAGACCCTAAGATTACTGCTTCTCGTTGCCTGGATTTTTTTGCTTATGATTTAGATTTTGTTTCGGAAAATGCTTTTAACCCAGAAAGCCATCAAGAAAAACATCAGATTTTGAAAACGCTCGGTTTTAAAACCAACCCTCATACTAAATATTGCCGGGACCTAAAAGAGGTTTTTAGATTCTATAAACATTGTCAGGAATTAAGAGAGAAAATTCCTTATGAAATTGACGGAATTGTTATTCTTGTTAATCCAAATAAAATTTTTGAAAAATTAGGAGTAGTTGGTAAGGCTAACCGTGGTTCAATCGCCTTTAAGTTCGCTCTCAAACAAGCAACCACCAAAGTCATAGATATCAGAGTCCAGGTTGGAAGAACCGGTGCTTTAACTCCGGTTGCCTATTTAAAACCAATCAAAATCAGCGGAGCAACTATTACCAGGGCAACCCTGCATAATGAAGATGAAATAAAACGTTTGGGGCTAAAAATCAATGATACGGTTATTGTTGGCCGGGCCGGTGATGTTATCCCTGACATTATTAAGGTCTTGCCTGAATTGCGAACCGGAGAAGAAAAAGAATTTAAAATGCCGTCCCAATGTCCTATCTGTCGGTCCGAGATTAAAAAATCAGCGCAAGGAAAAATCTTTTTTTGTCAGAATCCCGGATGTTTTGCCAAGCAAAAAAGGTATTTTGAGCATTTTGTTTCCAGAGCCGGCTTTGATATTTCTGGTCTTGGCGCCAAAATTATCGCCAAATTAATTGAAAATGGAATAGTTTCTGACCCAACTGACCTCTTTGAATTAAAACAAGAAGATTTAACCTCTTTAGAAGGCATAGCTGAAAAATCAGCTAAAAACTTAATCAAAGCAATTCAAGAAAAAAAAGAAATTTCCTTCTCTCGTTTTATTTACTGCCTTGGCATTCCCAATGTTGGAGAAAAAACAGCCAAAGATTTGGCTCAACATTTTAAAGACCTCCAAAATTTAAGACAAGCTAGTTTTGAAAAATTAGAAAAACTAATGGATATTGGCCCGATTATCGCTAAATCAATTCATAGCTGGTTCCGAGAAAAAAACAATTTGGAGTTTTTAATGAAGCTGAAAAAAAATGGTGTGAAAATAATTCCTCATAAAAGTAAAAAAGAGGATGGACAAAAATTGCGAGGAAAAATTTTTGTTTTAACCGGTAGTTTAAAATCAATGACCAGAGAACAAGCTAAAGAAAAAATTAGAGAATTGGCAGGAGAAGTCTCTGAATCAATCTCTTCTAAAACAGATTTTCTTGTTGTCGGTAAAGAGCCGGGCTTAATAAAGATAGAAAAAGCAAAACTTTTAAACATTAAAACAATTAATGAGCAACATTTTTTAGAAATGATAACATGAAACTCATATTTATTCATTTAAAAAAACTTGATTGGCTGCTTATAATTTCTGTTCTGCTTTTGGTCGGTATCGGGCTTTTATCTATTTATAGTTCTTCTCTCAGCAGAGGAGATTTCTTAAATTTTCAAAAACAATTTATTTTTCTGGGAATAGGATTTTTTTTAATGCTAGCCATATCTTTTTTTGATTATCGGGTATTGCGGAATAATCCTTATCTAATTTTAGCCCTTTATTTATTCGGTCTTTTTGCTCTGGTCGGCTTATTTATTTTCGGCCCGGAAATCAGAGGAATAAAAGCCTGGTACAAAATTGGCCCTATCTCAATTGACCCAGTAAGCTTTTTGAAAATTGTTTTAATTATCTTGCTAGCTAAATACTTTTCTATGAGACACGTCAAAATGTATCAAATCCAGCACATTCTTCTATCCGGTTTCTATGTTTTTTTGCCAGCTAGTTTAATTTTTTTCCAACCAGACCTGGGTTCAGTTATAATCTTGGTTGCTCTTTGGCTCGGAATACTGATTATTTCAGGGATAAAACTAAGTCATTTTTCAATTTTAGCTGTTTGCGGAATTTTAATCCTAATTTTGGGTTGGGACTTTCTGTTAAAAGATTACCAAAAAGAGAGAATTATCAGTTTTGTTATTCCTCAATTTGAGCCTTTGGGAGTGGGTTGGCAGCAAGCCCAAGCGAAAATTGCTGTTGGTTCAGGGCAAATTCTAGGGCGAGGCATTGGTCAGGGACCGCAAACCCAGTACGGTTATCTGCCAAAACCTCAAACAGATTTTATCTTTGCTGCCATCTCAGAAGAAATGGGTCTAATCGGGGTGGCGATTTTGCTTTTGCTGTTTTTATTCGTTTTAAAACGGATTATTAAAATTGCGTTTAATTCGCGAGAAAACTTCTCGCGGCTTTTTGCTGTCGGCTTTATCTTTCTCTTAATTTTTCAAATCTTTATTCATATCGGCATGAGCCTGGGAATAATGCCGGTTATTGGGCTTTCATTGCCATTTGTAAGTTATGGCGGCAGTGGTTTAATATCCCTTTTTATTGGTTTGGGTATTTTGCAAAGTATAAAAGTCCGGCAATAGTCGATGAAAACGCAGTTTTCATCACGTAGTCGATAAAAACGAAGTTTTCATCACGTAGTCGCTCGGCAACGAAGTCCTCAAAGTACCGACCCTCAAAATCCCAGCGAGATTTTGGGGTCTGCGTTCTCGGCGGCTGACTCTCGCTTCGCTCGAGACCATGCTCAGCCGCCTCCGAAAGCTACTTTGAGAACTTGTTGCCTCGCTTAACTAGGAGTTTTCATCACGTA
>CAYOVW010000025.1:0-5552 GCA_964407555.1 uncultured Candidatus Saccharibacteria bacterium | reverse complement strand
ATTGCTTTTGTTCAGGAGCCGCCAGAAGGAGCTAAGCCGGGCATGACCGCTGACATTGTGATTAAAACCGCTTTCAGAGAAGATGTCTTGATTGTTTCTGAAGATGCGATACAGCAAAGAAATGATAAATTTATTGTTGAAGTTTTCAAAGATGGCGAAATTCAAGAAAGAGAAATACAAATCGGCTTAAAGGGCGAAGATAACAGGGTTGAAGTGATTTCTGGGTTAGAAGAAGGAGAACAGATTGTTATAAGATAAAAAATGACAGAATCCTTAATCAAACTTGAAAATGTTTGGAAGAAATATCAGATAGGCAAGGTAGAACTTATTGTTTTGAAAGGGGTGAGCTTGGAGATCGCTCGGCATAGTTTTACGGTTATTATGGGGGCTTCGGGTTCTGGTAAGTCAACTCTTTTGCATATTATTAGTTGTTTAGACACTCCGACTAAAGGAGATGTTTTTTTAGATGACCAGAATGTTTCAAAATTATCCCAGAATGAATTAGCTGAAATCAGAAGCAAGAAAATCGGTTTTGTTTTTCAGCAGTTTAATTTATTATCTCATCTTAGCGCTTTTGAAAATGTTGCTTTTCCTATGATTTTTCAAGAGACAAAAGAAACAGAAAGAAAAGAAAGAGCAGAGACCATTCTTACCTCCATAGGTTTGGCAGAAAGAATTTCTCACAAACCAGCTGAACTCTCAGGCGGTGAACAGCAAAGAGTGGCTATTGCCAGAGCTTTAGCTAATAATCCTGAAATAATTGTGGCTGACGAACCGACCGGCAATGTTGACTCCAAAACCGGCAAGCAAATTATGGAGATTTTAACTGACCTTCACAAAACAGAAAAAAGAACTATCATTGTGGTTACCCATGATGCCCAGATTGCCAGTTACGCTGAAAAAATAATCAACATTAAAGACGGCAAGATAGTAAAAGCGTAAAGCGAAAAGCGTAAAGCGTAAAACAACAGTACAAAACCTAAAACATATTTATATTTATTTTGAATTTTAAGTTGTTGTTTTGCATTTTTCGCTTTGCATTTTACGTTTTCTTATGCTCAAAGAATATTTCAAAATCGCTATCAAAAATCTTAAGACAAGGTCTTTAAGAAGCTGGCTGACAATTTTAGGTGTTGTGGTTGGCGTGTTTTTGGTTGTCGCTTTGCTCTCTTTATCAGAAGGAATTAAAAATGCGATTTTAGCTCAATTAAAAATGATTGGCGAAGACGTTGTAATGGTTGTTCCAGGTGAAGGCGGTGATATAATGACTGCGATAATGGGCGGTTTAATGTTGACTGATGAAAATATAAGAGCAATAGAAAAAGCCGAAGGAGTTGATTTAGTTGTGCCAATGCCCTGGCGAGCAAAAACAGCCAGACATCAAGGAGAAGTAAGAACTGTTTTTCTTTTTGGCTATCCCAGAAGAGAAGCCCAAGAATTCCTTAAACAAGATATGGGTTTTTATTTAACTCAAGGAGATTGGCCAAGAGTAGGAAGAAGAGAGGTAATGGTTGGCCATTTAGTGCCTAGAGAAATTTTTCCAGAGATGGAAATAGGCGATGAAATTGTAATTGAGGGAAGAAAATTCAAGGTGACTGGTGTTTTAAGAACATTTGGTAATCGTCAGGACGATTCAATGATTGGTTTAGATTTGGATTATTTTCATCAAGTTACTGGAATAAGAGAGGGGGCGCATTTTGCCTCTGTTAGAATTAAAGAAAATTTTACTCCTGATCAGGTAAGCGCAAATATTATGGAAGAATTAGAAGAAACCAAAAAAAGAAGAAGAGGAGTAGAGGATGTACCGCCTTTCACGGTTTTTACTCGCGAGGCAGCGGTTGATATGATGGGAGATATAATGCTTTTGCTTCAGGCAATGATTTTTGGTATTGCTGGCATTGCCATTGTTGTAAGCGCTATTGGAATAATGAATACAATGTATACTTCAGTTCGGGAACGAACTAAAGAGATAGGAATTATTAAGGCGGTTGGCGCCAAAAACAATGACATTACTAAAATTTTTCTAATAGAATCAGGGATTATTGGTTTGATCGGTGGGATTGGCGGGGTTATTCTTGGATTAGGACTGGCACAATTAGTAGAACTTTATCTTCAAATTCATCCTGTCTTTGTATTGGAAGCAGTTGTTTCGCCAACCCTTATAATTTTTATGTTGTTTTTTTCTTTTTTGATTGGCTGTTTGTCAGGATTTTTTCCAGCCCGGCGCGCTGCTCAGCTTAACCCGGTTGACGCTTTAATGTACGAGTAAAAAATTTATGGCTATTCTTGAAATAATAAAATACCCGGACCCGACTTTAAGGAAAAAATGCCAGGAGGTGAAAGAGATTACTCCGGAAATTAAAAAACTGATTGAGGATATGGCTGAAACTATGGAAGAAAAAGGTGCAGAAGGATTAGCTGCTCCGCAGGTTGGTGTTTTGAAAAGAGCGATTGTCGTTAAAACGGGAAAGGGACAAGTAGCTTTAATTAATCCAAGAATTACAAAAAAGAGCAAGGAAAAGGAAATTATAGAAGAAGGATGTTTAAGTTTTCCCGGGTTTTGGTTAAAAATAAAAAGAGCAAAAGAAGTTGAGGTTGAAGCTCTTGATTTAAAAGGAGAAAAAATTCAAATAAAAGCTGAGGGTTTTTTAGCCAGAGTTATTCAGCATGAAATTGACCATTTAGACGGAATTTTATTCGTGGACAGGCTGGGTTTTTGGCAAGAACTAAAACTTAAATTGAAATTAAAATTATGGCGCTAATTGATAATTTAATCCAAGAGGGCTGGTTGAAAAGTCCGAGAATTATTGATGCCTTTAGAAGGATTAAAAGAAAAGATTTTATTCCGGAACAAATGCAAACCTTTGCTGAATTAAATGAAGCCTTGCCCATTGGCTTTGGCCAGACCATTTCTCAACCATTAGTGGTCGCTTTTATGTTAGAACAGCTTCAACCAGAACCCGGGGATAAAATTTTAGATATTGGAGCGGGTTCTGGCTGGACGAGCGCTTTATTGGGAGAAATTGTTGGCGAGAAAGGTAAGGTTTTTGCAATTGAAATTATTCCTGAATTAAAAAAATTCGGAGAACAAAATGTAGCAAAATATAATTTTATAGAAAAAGGAATAGTGGAATGTATTTGCGCTGATGGCTCAAAAGGTTATCCCAATATAGCCGTTCGTCCTGAGGGCGTTCGACCGAGCTCAGCCGAGGGCGTTCGACCGAGCTCAGCCGAGGTCCTTGTTGAAGGGTTTGATAAAATTTTGGTTTCAGCTTCGGCTGAAACTGCATCAAAATCATGGAAAGAACAATTAAAAATTGGCGGTAGAATTGTGGTGCCAGTTGGCTCATCAATCTGGCTTTTTATTAAAAAAAGCGAAGAAGAGTTTGAAGAATATGAGTATCCCGGCTTTGCCTTTGTTCCATTAATTAACGAAGAATGAGGAATTTTTTTATTTTTTTAATTTTAATATTTTTTTGTTTTCTTGGTTCGGGAATTTTTCTTTGGCTTGGCATTTATTTGCCAAAAGACCGGGAAGCAGCAAGGGAAGAATTGTTTTTAGTTGAACCTGGCCAAGGTTTTTTAGAAATTGGCAGTAATCTGGAGGAGCAAAAGCTAATTAAAGATAGTTTGTATTTTAATGTCTATGGAATTTTTACCAATAATTTTAGGAATCTTCAAGCCGGCGCCTATTCTTTAAGTTCGGCAATGAGTGTTTCAGAAATTATAGCGAAATTGGCTGCTGGCGAGGTGAAAAAAATAGTGATCACTATTCCTGAAGGACTTCGCCTTCAAGAGATAGAAAAAAGATTTTCCAAAGCATTTGCCAGGGAAATGAATTTTGCTCGGTTTAAGGTTGCTGATTTTCAGGACGAATTTGATTTTTTAAAAGATGTCCCAAAGCAAAGAGGACTTCAGGGATTTTTATTCCCTGACACTTATCAGTTTTTTTATTTGGCTACCGAAGAAGAAATTATTAGAGAAATGCTAAGTAACTTTGATAAAAAACTGACCTCGGAATTAGTCAAAGAAATTACTCGGCAAGGGAGGACGATCTTTGATATTGTTATTATGGCTTCTTTGCTTGAAGAAGAAGTAAGGGGGTTTAAAAATAAAAAAATTGTTTCAGGAATTTTCTGGGAAAGAATTAATATCGGGAAACCTTTGCAAAGCTGCGCCACAATTGCTTACATTTTACAAGAAGAGAATTGGATGTTCCGCGCTTGGACGTTCGAAGAAATGAGAAGGGAGATTGGCAAGGGAAAGGAAATTGATTCGCCGTATAATACTTACATGCATAGAGGATTGCCGATAGGCCCGATTTCCAACCCTGGTCTTGAAAGTATAATAGCGGCAATATATCCTGAAACTAGTGAATATTTGTTTTTTCTTTCTACGCCTGAAAGCCAGACTATATTTAGCGCAAGTTTAAGAGAGCATTCTCTTGCTAAACAAAAATATCTAAGGTAAGATATAATTAGAAATTAAAAGGTCGAGGGCTTTAAATAATAGCAAGATTCGTTAAAAGCCACAAGCTTTTTTCAGGGTAAAATATTATGAATGTAATTATACTTGGCCGATGGGCATTTATTGGCGGAATAATATTAGCTATTTTGTCTGCTTTTTTTGTTATTCCGGAAATAGAGATATTGCTTTTTGGTTTGGGAGTAATTGTTGGGCTTATTAACATTCAAGAAAAAGAGAGCGTTTCTTTTTTGGTTTCAGTAATTGCTTTATTGGTTATTGGAGTGGCTATTTTGCAGATTGGCGGGTTAACCGAGGCAGCGGTGAAGGTTTTGAGCCAGATTTTAACCTTTATATCTGCGGCTGCTTTTGTTGTGGCAATAAAGCAGGCTTTAGCCGCAGCTGTTTCTGGGGAGTCTGGGGAGAAAGTTTTTTAGCGAATAACAAATAAAAGCCGATTACGTGATGAAAACACGGTTTTCATCGACTGCGTGATGAAAACTTCGTTTTCATCGACTACTTTCCCCAGAATATGTTCTGGGGGGGCGTTTTTATGTTTTGTAAAACTATCCTTAAAAATGGTTTAAGAATTATTACTGTGCCTGAAAAAGAGGCTCAAACAGTAACGGTTTTGATTTTGGTTAGGGCTGGTTCTAAATATGAAACCAAAGAGATAAATGGTATTTCGCATTTTTTGGAGCACATGTATTTTAAGGGGACAAAGAAAAGGCCTTCGGCTATAGCGGTGGCCGAAACTTTGGATAGAATAGGAGGAATTTATAATGCTTTTACCGGAGAAGACTATACTGGTTATTTTGCTAAAGTAGCGGCTTCCCAGCTTGATTTGGCTTTAGATTGGGTTTCCGATATTTATTTAAATAGTCTTTTACCAGAAAAAGAAATTGAAAAAGAAAAAGGGGTGATTATTGAAGAGATTAATATGAGATATGATCATCCGATGGAATATGTAGGAGTTTTATGGTCAAAGTTATTATATGGTGATCAGCCGGCTGGTTGGGATATTGCTGGTACCAAAGAGAGTGTAATGAAAATGAACCGAAGAGCTCTTATTAATTATATGAAAAATC
>CAYOVW010000024.1:0-5708 GCA_964407555.1 uncultured Candidatus Saccharibacteria bacterium | reverse complement strand
CCAGAGACCTCAGAGAAAATATTAAAACAATTAAAGACTAAAAAAAGCCAACCCCTATTTCCCAGAATTTAATTTTATGTGGAAAATATTTTATTTCCCTCACTATCATTATGATGTAGTTTGGAAATTCAATCGAGAGGATTATTCATACATTAATGAGAAAATCTTCCAACAGATAGTGGAGCTTTCTAAAAAATATCCTGATTTTAAATTTGGCATAGAAGATATTTATCAATTTATTGATATTAAAAAGAGAAACCCCAAACTTTTTCAGAAGATAAAAGAGGAAATCAAAAAGGGTAAAATTGAAATTATTGATGGTCAATATTTAGCGGCTGATACTTTTCTTCCGGGCGGAGAAGTTTTAGCCAGGGAGATTTTGTGGGGTAAAAAATACGCTAAAGAAAAATTTAAAAAAGATATAAAAATGGGCTGGCCCATTGATAGTTTTGGTTTCAACTCTCAAATACCCCAAATTTATAAAGATTCAGGCTATCAATATTTAGTTTTTAGAAGGGGCTATAAGGTAAAACCAAATCAGGCCGAATTTTACTGGCAGGGCCTAGATGGAACCAGAATTTTAACCCATTGTCTATCTTCCTCTCATGCCTATCATGTAGGAATTTTCACTCATTATTTTAGAGAAAACATTGAAGAATTAAAAAAATTTGCTGCCACCAAAAATCTCCTGATGCCTTGTGGAATCGGCTCTTGCCCCTTTCCAACCTGGGCTTTTGAAGCCATTAAAAATTGGAACAAAAACTATCCTGATCAAAAAATAAAAATTAGCTCTCCAGAGGAATTTTTTAAAGCAGTTCAGAAAGAAGAGAAGAATCTGAAAATTCAAAGGGGAGAGATGTACTCTGGCCCTTGGGTTTTTGAAGGGGTTTGGTCAACTAGAATTTGGTTAAAGTTGGAATATTTTAAAGTAAAGAATTTAATTTTAAATGCTGAGAAATTTGCTACCCTTGCTTATCTTTTAGGAAAAGAATATCCAAAAGAAAAGTTAGAAAAATGTTGGGAAAAAATTTTATTTTTAGCCTTTCATGACGTTTTACCGGGCTGTTCTTTGGACGAGGTTTATGATGAGGTAAAAGAAATATACTCCTTTTTAAATAAAGAACTTTCTCAAATTTTAAATGACTCTTTAAAATATCTTGCTTCTCAGGTAAATTTCAGTGGTCAAGGAGTAATAGTTTTTAATCCGACCAATTTTGAAATCGAAAATTATGTAGTAAAAGAAATAGAAATTAAAAGGAAAGCTAAGGGAATTAAGATGGAAATTCCAGATTGGGAAATTTTAGAGGAGAAAAGAGATAAACAGGGTTATCTTAAAAAGATAAAAATTGGGTTTTTAGTAAAAATACCCCCCCTGGGTTACAAGGTTTATAAAATTATTCCTACTCATTTTGAGGATAATCAGTTTTCAAACAAAGCTGAAATAATCTCGCAGGAGCCAAATTTTATTGAAAATAATTTCTTTAAAGTCAAATTAGATGGAGTTACTGGTTCTTGGCAAATTTTTAATCAGAAAGGAGAAGAGGTTTTAAAAGGAGGTCAATTGGAAATCGAAAACGAAGTAGGGAGTGTTTATTCTCATCGAGATATTTCAATGAATTTGGTGGGACTAGTTGGCAAACAAGGAGAAAAAAAGGGATCCCATAAATCTATTTTTAAAATAGAAAGCTTAGTTGGCGAAAAAGGGAAAATTTATCAGAAGATAAGAATTAAAGAAAATGTCTTTGGTTGTTTTTGGCCCTATAGGTTATATGAAGATTTTGGGATTGAGCTTTATCGGCAAAAACTTTTGGAAATAGAAAGGGAAATAAAGATTTTTAAAAATCTTCCCTGGCTAGAAATTACTTTAAAAGTAAAAACCAATTTCCCCCACATTAGACTAAGGAGTAAATTTGACGCTAATTTTAGGGGAAATTATTTGGCCCACACTCCTTTTGGTATTACCAAAAGAAATAAAGAAAAAAGAGATTTTCCCATGGAAGACTGGTTGATTTATGATGGTAAAAATCAAGGGTTAGTTTTAGCCACTCAGGGAATTTGTGGCCATCAGGTGGTAGAAAATTCTATTTACTTAACTTTATTAAGATCAGTCAATTTAATATCTCACGGAGATAAAGGGCCGATCGTACCGGTCAATGATGCTTTAGAGCTGGGAAAAAGCTTTGAATATAAATATGCTATTTTCCCCTATACCGGCATTAATTGGCAATCTTCAGAAATTTGGAAGCAGGTTCAAACCTATCTTAATCCTCCTTTAGCCATTGAATTGAAGGGCTTGGGAAAAGGGAAATTACCTTTAGAATTTTCTTTTCTAAAATTACCCGCCAATTTAATTCTTTCAACCCTCAAGTTGGCCGAGGACAAAAAGAGTATTATTTTAAGATGCTATGAAACTTCTGGGAAAGGTGGAGATTTCAACTTTGAATTCTTTAAAAAACCAAAGAAGATTTTAACCTCTAATATTACCGAAGAAAAAGAAGAACCCTCTTTTCTTAAAAAAATCAATCCTTTCAAAATCCTCACTCTTAAATTAAAATTTTAAATGGTTATTGATACCCACGCTCATTTAAATTTTAACGCTTATAAAAATGATGTTGACGAAGTAATAAAAAGAACTTTGGAAAATAATGTTTGGATGCTCAATGTCGGTTCGCAATATACGACAAGTAAAAAGGCGGTTGAAATCGCTGAGAAATATCCTGAGGGCGTCTATGCGGCAGTGGGCCTGCACCCGATTCATCTGGAAACCGGGTTAGTAAAGATAAAAATTGACCCAGAAGAGATTGAATTTAAAACATTGGAAGAGGAATTTAATTATGAAAAATATAAGGAACTGGCCAAATCTTCTAGGGTTGTAGCTATTGGCGAAATCGGTTTGGACTATTACTGGAAGCCAAAAACAAAAACAAAAATTCAGCAATTTAAAGAGAAACAAAAAAATGTTCTTTGCCAGCAAATAGAACTGGCGCAAGAATTAAATTTGCCAATAATTTTTCACTGCCGTTTTGCCCATAGTGATTTATTAAAAATCTTGCAGTCTCAAGTTTCCTCGAAGAATCCCGCTCCTTCTCCGAAAAGGGCGGGGTCTACGAGGTCGGCAGGTTTTAAGCTCCAAGGAGTGATTCACTGTTTTACCGGAACATGGCAAGAGGCAAAACAATATATGGAGCTTGGGCTTTATTTAGGTTTTAACGGCTTAATTTTTAAAATGAATTTCGATGAAATTATTAAAAAAATGCCTTTGGAGAAAATCTTAATTGAGACCGATTGCCCTTATCTAACTCCTCCCCAGGAGGGAGAAAAGCGCAATGAACCTGTCTATATAAAATACATTGCCCAAAAGATTGCCAAGATTAAAAATTTAAGTTATCAAAAAATATCAGAAATTACTACCGAAAACGCCAGAAAATTATTTTTTGAAAATGGATTATGAAACATATTAGAAACTTTGTGATTATCAGCCATATTGACCATGGAAAATCAACTTTAGCCGATCGTTTCCTGGAAATAACCAATACCATTCCTAAAAACAAAATGCGGCCGCAGTATCTTGATATGATGGATTTAGAACGGGAAAAAGGGATTACCATAAAGATGCAGCCCTGCCGTTTAAGTTATAAAAAACATGGCCAGGAATACATTTTAAATTTAATCGACACGCCGGGGCATATTGATTTTTCTTACGAAGTTTCAAGAACGCTGGCCGCTGTTGAGGGGGCTGTTTTATTAGTCGACGCCACCCAGGGGATTCAGGCCCAAACTATTTTTAATCTTGAAATGGCGCAAAAACAAGGATTAATTATAATCCCGGCGATTAATAAAATTGACTTGCCTCAAGCGCAAACAGCAGAAATAAAAAGGCAGATAGCGAATGTTTTAAAAATGGACGTTAATGAAATTCTGGAAATTTCCGCAAAAAAAGGAACCAATATTAATAAATTGATAGATTTAATAATTGAAAAAATTCCCGGACCTGATGAAGAATTAAATAAACCTTTAAGATGTTTGGTTTTTGATTCAAAATACGATTCTTTTAAGGGAGTTATCGCTTATGTCAGAATTTTAGAAGGCCGAATTGAAAACGGAGAAGAAATACATTGTTTGACTAGCCAGGCAAGGAGCAGAAATAAACAAGTCGGTTATTTTTCTCCCGAATTAAGGCCGGCTAAAGAAATAAGGGCCGGAGAAATAGGCTATATTGCAACCGGAATAAAAGAAATAGAAAAAGTAAGGATTGGTGAAACCATAACCCTTTTAAGGGATTTTAAATTGTCAAGCACGCGAGCTTTTGCAAGGCAAAAGCGAAGCGTCGGAGATGAAACGAAAGCCCCATCGACTCAAAAAATTATTCCTTTGCCTGGTTATGAAGAGCCGAAACCGTTTGTTTTTTTAACCGTTTATCCGGAAAATAGCAAAGAGTTTGATTTGTTAAAGAACGCCCTTGGCCAGTTAAAGTTGAATGACGCCTCTTTGTTTTATCAATTAGAGAAAAAGCCAATCTTTGGAAGAGGGTTTTTATGCGGATTTTTAGGGTTGCTTCATGCAGAGATTGTAATTGAAAGACTGAAAAGAGAATTTAAAATTGGACTGGTTATCTCCGCGCCGACCGTAGTTTATAAAGTAATTTTAACTAACAAAGAAGAAAAAATGGTTTATTCTCCTTCTGATTGGCCTGACCCGGCAATAATCAGCGAGACATTAGAGCCGAAAGTTTTTTTAGAAGTTATTACTGGTTTAAAATATTTAAGCCGTATTTCCGAATTAATAAAACAAAGAGGAGGAACAACAATAGAAACAATTTCTTTAGACCAAGATAGATTAATTTTAAGAACGGAAATTCCATTAAGGGAAATAATCACTGATTTTTATGAAAAGTTGAAAAGTTTGAGCCAGGGGTTTGCTTCAATGAGCTATCAATTATCAGGATACGGCAAGGTTGACTTAGTTAAGGTTAATATTTTAATAAACAATAAAGAAGAAACGTCTTTGGCTATGATTTTGCCAAATGCGAAAGCGGAGAGAGAAAGTCGGAATTTTTTAATAAAGCTAAAGAATGTTATTCCTCGACAAATTTTTAGCGTTGCTCTGCAGGCAAAAATTGGCGGAAAAATTATTGCCAGAGAAACAATCAGCTCGTTTCGCAGAGATGTAGTTGCTCCTTTATATGGAGGGGATTATAGTAGGAAAAGAAAACTATTGGAAAAACAAAAAAAGGGAAAGACAAAAAAGAAATCTTTAGGACAGATTCGAATACCGGCAAAAGCGTTTCTAGACGCGATGAGAACTACTTAAAAATGACATATAATCCACAAAAAATAGAAAAAAAATGGCAAAAAAAGTGGGGGAAAACCAGGATTTTCCGGGCGTCAGATAAATCGAAAAGGCCAAAATTTTATGTTTTAGATATGTTTCCCTATCCTTCAGCTGAAGGAGTTCATGTTGGCCATTGCCGAGGTTATACTTTTTCTGATCTTATTGCCAAAAAGAAGCAGATGGAAGGCTTCAATGTTTTACATCCTATGGGTTGGGATGCTTTTGGTTTACCGGCTGAAAACTTCGCTATTAAAACTGGCATCCATCCGGCTATTTTAACCAAAAAATCAATTAAAAATATTAAAAAACAATTAATTTCCGCTGGCTTTGGCTATGATTGGCAAAGAGAAATTTGTTCTTCTCAGCCTGATTATTAT
>CAYOVW010000023.1:0-5813 GCA_964407555.1 uncultured Candidatus Saccharibacteria bacterium | reverse complement strand
AAAAATACAAAACAACAACTCAAAGCTCAAAATAAATTTAAAGAAAGGAAAGAAATGGTATAAATAATAAGAATAAAAATAAAGCCGCAGATAATAGGTTTACCCTCCCAAATTTTTTGAAATAAAATTTAGGAGGGCAAGTAAATCCTATTGAGGCACAAGAATAACTTGGTATAATCTGCGGCAAAACGCAGATTTTTTAATACATTGAAGTTGCAGCACCTGGTATGGCGTTAACTAAAAATCAAAAACAAAAAATACTTGAAGATTTAAGGGAAATGTTTTCTCGCCAGAAAGCAATTATTTTGGTTGGCATCACTGGCTTAAAGGTTAAAGATATTTCTGAATTAAGAAAAAAAATAAAATCAATTGAGGGAAATTTAAAGGTGGTCAAAAAAACTTTGGCTGAATTGGTTTTTAAGGAAAACAAAATGGATTTTGAAAAAGATAAATTTAAGCAAGAAATGGCTTTGGTTTTTAGCTTTGAAAGCGAACTCCCGCTGTTTAAAACAGTTTACCAATTTTCTCAACAAAACCAGAATTTAAAAATTTTAGGCGGTTATTTTGAAAACAGCTTTAAAGAAACCGGAGAAATAATTACATTGGCTCAATTGCCTTCTAAAGATGAGCTAATGGCAAGATTGGTTAGGGGTTTAAAGTCGCCAATTTCCAATTTTGTTAATGTTTTAGAAGGCAACATTAAAGGTCTGATATATGCGCTTAGCGCAATTAAACCCCGTTAGAAATCTTTGGTAATATAGTAATAATAATATGACAGAAGAAAAAAAACCCGCCCCTGCCAAGGCTACGGCGGCCGAGGAGGAAAAAAAGACTGTTGATGTTCCAGAGAAATTTAAAAAATTGGTTGAAGAGATTGAAAAGATGTCTGTTTTGGATTTGAGTGAACTGGTAAAGATTCTGGAAGAAAAGTTTAATGTATCAGCTGCTGCTCCGGCGGCAGCAGTTGCGGCCGCTCCTGTTTCCGCCTCTGCTGAAGCTACGGCAGACAAGGAAGAGAAAAGTGTTTTCAATATTGAGCTTACCAGTGTGGGCGATAAGAAAATTGAAGTAATTAAATTAGTCCGAGATATTGCTGAAAAAGGATTGAAAGAAGCAAAAGATGTGGTTGACGCTGCTGCTGATAGCCCTCAAATGATTAAAGAGAATGTAAAGAAGGAAGAAGCTGAAGAGATGAAAAAGAAGTTTGAAGCAGTTGGAGCAAAAGTAGCTTTGAAATAAGGGCCGTCAGATTAAAAGATAAAAAACCCTAAAATAAGAAGAAAAATTAAAACCAGAATTAGGATTATTTTTTGCTTGGTATTCTTGGAGATTTTAATTGTTCTCGCGAGCCCAGCCCCACGCCAGTAGGCCGGGGCGAAGCGTCGAAAAGAACGCAAGGCGTTCATTGAGTACGCGAGCGAGCGTAGCGTTGAAAAGAACCGAAGGTTCTTTGAATAGAGTCGGGAAAATGCCTGTTTAAAAGAAAATTCAAGAATTTTGGGTTTAATGCCTATTTTCTTTTTTGGCAAAGCCTGCTGGCTTAAAACAATCAAAAGGCAGACTCCAGAGATTTTTAAAAGAAGGTTGCGCTCTATTTTCAGAATTTTCAATAATTTATCTTCTTCAAATATGGTTATGTCAGCGATTTTATCTAGCAAGCTTTGCTTACAAAACGTTTCAAAAACCTCTTTAGTTAAAATTAAAAGCCGATCATTTTCAATTAGTTCTCCGGAGATAATATTATTAAATATTTTTAAAGGATAAGGTTCAATATCTTCAAGTCTTAATTTTTGCTCAATATCTATTATTTGTTTATCTCTTAAAACAAGAATTTTTAAATCGCCGACTTTAGCAAGATTAAATACAGCTCTCTGATATTTTTCCTGAAACGGAACCACGGAAAGAACGGCAAAACTTAAATTGCCTAACCAGCTAATATCTCCGCTTTTGGCAATTTTTTCCAAATATTCGTTCGTTTCTTTTAAACTTTGTTTAAGAGATTTTTCCGGGGTCATCAGGTCTATTGATTTAGACCGATAATAGGTTTCTTTTATTGTGGCGGCTAAATTATCCAGAAACCGGATATTTTTAGGCAGGACATTTTTCAAAGCGCCTACTAAATACAAAGCGCCTATTCTTTTCTCATAGATATTTTCCGGTTCATAACAAAAACTGTCAAAAACAATATCCTGTTCTTGCGCTTGCGTACCTGAGCGAGAGGGAGCATTGAAAAGAAGTTCAAAAACTTGCATTGTTTATATTTTAGCGAATTTTTGATAAAATACAAACAGCAAAGGGCATATAGCTCAGCGGTAAGAGCGCCCCGTTCACATCGGGGAGGTCTCAGGTTCAAATCCTGATATGCCCACAATATTAAAAAATGCAATTTTCATGTTGAAGCTATTGCAAGATAATAAAAGGATTTTTTGGACAAAGCATTCAAAAAGAAAAATGCAATATTATAATCTTTCAGAGAAACGGGTTTTACGGGTTTTACGAAAACCGGACCGAATAGAAGAGGGGATAGCGCCAAAAACAATTGCCAGAATGCAAATTACCGGAACAAAAAGACATCAGACCGAAATTTGGATGATGTACCAGATAATAAAGTCAAAAGTCAAAAGTCAAAAGTCAAAAGTACGGATTATTAGCGCTTGGCGGTATCCGGGCAGGACATTGATTGGCGAGCGGCCAATTATACCAGAAGATACCCTTGAGGAGCTCGGCCTGGACAATTAAAATTTGACAAACAGACATTGTTTATGGTAACATTGAATTAGGCAAAATAGAGCTGTAAGGAGAATTTAGTCGAGTTTTGCTATGAAAGCTGTTGAGAAGCAAAATATAATTTTTCAATGGTTTTTCTGGCAGTTTTTTGAAATGCCAAGAAATATTTTGAAAGCCTGGAGAAATTTTCTTTTGTTTAACCTGAATTATTTTTCCGTTATTTTGCTCTTAAAAACCTTTTTTTCTCCTTGGCGCAAGTATGAATTGGGGTACCCTAGAGGATTTCAGTTTGGTAAATATTTAGAGGTCTTTTTTTCTAATTTAATCTCCCGAATTTTGGGAGCGCTTGTTAGAATTGTCTTAATAATCGTTGGCCTGCTGGCGCAGGTTTTTATAATTTTTGCCGGGATAATTATTTTTTTTGGCTGGATTGTCCTGCCCTTTTTGCTAGTGGCAGGATTTTTATTTGGCATCAGGCTTATATTATTATAAAAATGTGTTTAATTTTGATTTAAAAAAAGCAGCCATTTTTCAAGCAATAGAGTTAGAACCGGTTTTCAAGTTTGTTGGATTTCTGAAAAAAGCGAGCTCGCTTTTTTTTGTTTTTGCTTTTTTATTGTTCTGGTTTGGGTTTTTATTTCACTTTTTTACTGAAAGAACAAATCAGATATTATTGGGCTTGTCTTGTATTTTTTTAACCGTAAGCATTGGCAGTTGGTTGAAGCAAAAATTTTTCTGTTTGAAATTACAAAAGCCGCGATTAAAAATAAACCTTGAAGATGTAGTTAAGCGTCCAGGCGAGTTTAATTTAGCGGAATTTTTGAGCTTTGAATCAGCCAAAGCAGTCGCAAAATCAATTAAGATTAGCCAGAGAGGAAAAATCCCGGAAAACAATTCTACGGTTCTTTTTTACTGTCTTATTTCCGATAATCCAAAATTAAACTTTGTTTTTCACAGAGCGCTTTTGAATATAGCTGAAATTAAACAGACGCTCAAAAATTATTTTAAAATTTTATCATCGAGACCTTCCCGGAAAACCCGGAAAAAGGGTTTTAGCCGAACTTTGACATATTCAAAAGCTTTTCAGGACTCTCTTTTGAAATCGCTTGAAATAGCCCACAAGAAAGGACATCAAAGAATTGAAATAGGAGATATTTTAACCGGCCTGGCTCAGCATGATTTGATTTTTAAAAAAATCCTTATTGATTTTAAGTTAAAAAATAAAGATATTGAAAACTTGACTTGCTGGCTGGAATCTTTGGAACAAAGAATTGAAGAAAGAAAAAAATTCTGGGAATGGAAGAATTTAATAAAAACAGGATTTTTGGCTAAGGAGTGGGCGTTCGGCCATACTGTTACCCTGGATAAATTTTCAATAGATTTGTCAAAAATAATAAGAAGACAGGGTTTTCCGGAAATAATCGGCCATCAAAAAGAAACAGAAGCCATAGAAAGAATTTTAGCTCGTCGGGAAATTAACAATGTTTTATTGATTGGCGAGCCGGGCATTGGCAAGAAAAGTATTATTCAGAGATTGATAAAAAAATCCTTTTTAGGCGATAGTTTGCCTGAAACAAACTATAAAAGAGTGGTTGCTTTGAATATCCCGGCTGTTTTGGCTCAGTCCCGAAATCAAAGAGAAGCTGAGGCTATTTTAGACAAGATATTTCAAGAAGTTGTTTTTTCCGGCAATGTTATTTTGGTTATCAATGATTTTTACAATTTTGTCAGAACGGAAATCCAGCCGGGGATAATTGATATTTTCGGCATCCTCTCTTATTATTTGTCTTTATCCCAGTTCCAAATCGTGGCTATTACCACTTACTCCGGTTTTTATAAATATCTTGAACAAAAACCAGGGCTTTTAAATCTTTTTGAAAAAGTAGAAGTTTCCGAGCTTTCGGAAACAGAAACCCTGACGCTTTTGGAAGAATTAAGTTTAGTTCATGAGCAAAAACAAAAAATATTTATTAGCTTCCCGGCGCTGAAAGAAATAATTTCTTTAGCTGACCGCTATTTACCAGACACACCCTTTCCTAAAAAAGCGATTAGCGTTCTAGATGAAGTGGTAGTTTATGTAAGCTCAACCAAGGACAAATTAGTTTTACCCAAACATGTTGCTAAAATTATTACTGAAAAGACCCAAATTCCGGTTGGCGAAATAGAGGAGAAAGAAAAAGAAATTTTGTTAAATCTGGAAAAATTAGTTCATCAAAGAATTATCAATCAAGAGCAAGCAGTTAAGGAAGTTTCAACTGCTTTAAGGCGCGCCAGAGCAGAGATAACAGCCAGAAAAGGGCCAATGGGTTGCTTTTTATTTTTAGGACCGACCGGTGTTGGTAAAACCGAATTGGCTAAAGCTTTAGCTGAGATTTATTTTGGCTCTGAAGATAGAATGATTCGACTTGACATGTCTGAATTCCAAATGGTTGAAGATATTTCCAGGCTGATTGGTTCTCCCAGCGAGAAAGGATTGCTTACAAGCCAAATCAGAGAAACCCCTTTTTCTTTAATTCTTTTAGACGAAATTGAAAAAGCTCATCCCAATATCTTGAATTTATTTTTACAGGTTTTAGACGAAGGCCATTTGACAGACGGCTTAGGAAGAAAGATTGATTTTAAGAGCGCGATAATTGTTGCTACTTCCAACGCCGGCTATCAAGTAATTTTAGAGGCGTTGAAGCAGAAAGATGAATGGTCGTCAGTAAAGCAAAAACTGTTAGATTATCTTTTTGAAAAAGCTATTTTCCGGCCAGAGTTTATTAACCGATTTGACGCCATGGTTGTTTTTAGTTCTTTGAACAAAGAAAACCTTTTAGAAGTTGCTGAATTAATGTTTCAAAAATTAAAGAAAAGTCTTAAAGAAAAAGACATTGAATTTATTATTACCTTAGCCCTGAAACAGAAAATCGTTGATTTGGGTTACAGCCCGACTTTTGGGGCCAGAGAAATGAAAAGAGTTATCCAGGACAAAGTGGAAAATGCTTTGGCTCTAGCTCTTTTGTCAGGTGAATTAAAAAGGGGCGACAAAGTAGAAATAGATCCTGTAAAATTTAATTTAAAAATTACTTCTTCGTGATGAAAAC
>CAYOVW010000022.1:0-6278 GCA_964407555.1 uncultured Candidatus Saccharibacteria bacterium | reverse complement strand
GCGATGGTATAGTCTGCCATGCTGGTAACAGTATGATAAGCGAGGTCCCAAGGGTTTGGCTGTTCGCCAATTAAAGTGGTACGCGAGCTGGGTTCAGACCGTCGTAAGACAGGTTGGTCTCTATCTACCGCAGGCGTTTGAGTCTTGAGGAGGGTTGGCCTTTGTACGAGAGGATCAGGCTGAACCGACCTCTGGTCTACCAGTTGTTCCGCCAGGAGCATTGCTGGGTAGCTAAGTCGGGAACTGATAAGCGCTGAAAGCATATAAGCGCGAAGCAGGCCTCAAGATTAGGACTCATAGACTGGTCGAAGATGACGACCTTGATAGGCTGTAGGTGTAAGCTCAGTAATGGGTTAAGCCGAGCAGTACTAATAAATCATCAGCAATTTTTTGGCTAGCAATTAATGATCGCAAAAAAGTATACCCAGTAGTGAAAATTCGACTTGCTTCGCAACGTAATTATCAATTGCCGAATTTTTACTACTGGGTATACGTCTGTATTAATTTGGGCTCGAGGTCTGTATAAGGCGACGATATCGGAGGTGCTCCACCTGTTCCCATTCCGAACACAGAAGTGAAATCCTCCAGAGCCGATGGTAGTTCTTTAGAGCGAGAGTAGGTCGTCGCCCTATACATATCTGGAGCTTTTTTTATTGTCCAAAAATTGTTAGAATAAAAACAATATGGCGGCGCTAAAAGAGAATTTAACCATATTCTTAAAAGGATTGATTATGGGGATTGCCGGTATAATTCCCGGTGTTTCTGCTGGGACAATGGCTTTAATTTTGGGCACCTATAAAAGGATAATTGATTCTCTGAGCAGGATAGATTTTAAGTTTATTTTTTATCTTTTGAAAGGCGATTTTAAAAAAGCAAATAAGAATTTTAAAAATATAGATTTTGAATTATTTATTCCTCTGTTTTTAGGTATTGGCCTGGCGATTTTAGTTATGGCTGACGTAATCTATTTTTTTCTGCAGAATTTTATTGTTCCGACTTACGGTTTCTTTTTTGGCTTAATTCTTGCCTCAGCGATTCTACTCTATATGAAAGAGCGTTGTTTTTTGGCTAAAAATATTCTGTTTTCAGTTATTGGATTCTTGCTTGTTTTTTTATTTATCGGAATAGCCGAATTGCGGCTCGGACATTCTTTATTTATTGTTTTTTTCTCCGGTATCGCTGCTGTTTGCGCAATGCTCCTGCCCGGAATTTCCGGCGCGTTTGTTTTGCTTTTGTTAAATCAATATGAATATCTGCTCGGAGTGTTGAGAGACTTGCGATTGTTGGAAATTTTTATATTTTGTCTCGGCGCCTTAATAGGCGTTTTATCTTTTTCCAGAGCGATAAATTATATGCTGAATAAATACCGAGCGCCAACCACCTATTTTCTTATTGGAATGATGCTAGGCGCTTTGAGGCTTCCGTATCAAGAAATAATCAATCTCAATGGACAAGTTTTACCTGTTTTAATTTCGGCCGGCTTTGGACTCCTTATTATTTTTATCTTAGAGAAAAAAATCAGCAAAATGAGTAAAGTTTTTTATGAAAGTAACTTCTAAAATTAGAATTTTATGAAAGTGCCTTCTAAAATTAAAATCAGCATAATTACAGCTTTGATAATTGTTTTTTTTACGATTTTAAATTTATCTAATTTTACTCATGAAGTTAAAAATTTCTTTTATTTCATTTCCGCGCCGATTCAGAAAACTTTATGGCAAGCCGGAATTAATGTTTCAGGATTTTTTGAAACTATTGCTGAAATAAAAGAATTGGAGCAAAGAAACAAAGAACTTGAGCTTGAAAGACAGGAATTGTTAGCTCAAATCGCTTTTTTAAGAAAACTGGAAAAAGAGAATGAGATTTTGCGAGAAGCCTTGAATATCGGACTTCAACAAGAATTTGAGTTAGTTTTTGCTGAAATAATAAGCAAAGACATATTTCAAGATTCTATTTTAATCAACAAAGGATTTGAACATGGCTTAGAAAAAGGCATGCCGGTTATTACTCAACAGAGAATTCTTGTTGGGAAAATCAGCCAAGTTTATAGGAATTTTTCAAGAGTAATTTTAATTTCCAACCAAGATAAAGTTTTTCCGGCCAAAATTTCCGAAAAAGATATTTTAGGAACCATTGAGGGCAGGGGAAATCTTCAGATGGCGCTTGATTTTATTCCTCATCGGAAAGAGGTTAATCAGGGCGACTTGATAGTAACTGCTGTTCTGGAGGGGGTTTTCCCTGAAGGGCTTCTAGTCGGTCAAGTTATTGAAATTGAATCGGGCATTGGTCCTTTCCAGCAAATCAGAGTTAAGCCGGTTTTTGACCTGAAAGAAATAAAAGCGGTTTTTGTTATTTTGCAATAAGTTGACTTATGATTAAAAAAATTTTAATTCTTTTCTTTTTTTTCTATTTTCTAACTTTATTCCAAAATAGTTTTTTAGTTCATTTTAAGATATTTAATTTAATCCCGAATTTTATCCTAATTTCAGTAGCGGCCATTGCCATCAAAGAAAAGACAAAAGATAATTTAGGCTTTTTTAGCGCTTTTATCGGCGGGTTTTTCTTAGATGTTTTTTCTCAGAATTTTATTGGCTGGAATGTCTTGGTTTTAATTGGAATAGTAATTGCTATTAAAATGTTAAAAAGATATCTTCGCCCAATTTTTAGGAATAGCCCGCGCCAGTCAGCGAGATTTGCCTTCCGCCTTAAATAATTGCATAATGATTGTGCTTAGTGGGGTCAGACCCCACTAAGCCGGCATCATACATAATATTGATTTTAAATTAAAAATTGCTAAAATTAACCAAGAATCTTCATTTTTACTTCGTAAAAATTCGATGGATAAATATCTTAGAAATAAAAAGGTAGAACTTTTTTTTCAAAGCGACATTCAGCTGGAAGAGGTTTTTCTGGACAAACTTGCCCAGAAAAAAGAACAGGAATTAGGCAATTCGGAGAATAAATTTGAAGTTCCGTTATCAAAAAAAATCTTTCAGGGTTTTTATCTAATTTTAGTAGTTTTAATTTTGTTTCTTTTTGGCAAAACTTTTTATTTACAGGTTATTGAGGGAGATAATTTTTTAATATTGGCCGAGCAAAATCGAATAAAAACTTTACTTATTCAACCGGAGCGGGGAGTGATTTATGACCGAGCAATGAATCAATTAGTTTGGAATGTGGCCAGTTTTGACTTAATTCTTGACCGTCGGGATTTTCCAATAACAGAAAAAGAGCAAGTAAAGGCCGTAAAAGAAGTTTCTCAAATTATCGGAGAGAATTTCGAATATCTTAAAAGTAGAATTGTTCAAGAGCAGGATTTAATTGAAGTTGTGATTAAAGAAAACATTGACCATCAAGCATTAGTTTTATTAAAAGCTAGAATTGAGGAATTTCCCGGTTTTCAAATCAGAGAAAATATTAAACGATATTATTTAGACGGCCCGATTTTCAGCCATCTAATTGGTCATATGGGAAGAATAACCAGAGAGGATTTGACTTGGCTGGAAAATTATTCATACGCAATAGATGATTATATCGGCCGAACAGGAGTGGAAGGATTTTATGAAAAGATTTTGCGCGGCCAGCCCGGGAAAAAACAGATTAAGAGAGATGTTTTTGGAATTAAAATATCAGAAGAAGAAATTTATCCGCCAGAGCAAGGCAAAAGCTTAGTTCTTCATCTTGATAGCCATCTTCAGAGAAAAATTACTGAGGAATTAGAAATTATTCTTGAGCAGCGAGGGGTTCAGAAAGCGAGCGCTGTTGCGCTTGACCCGAATACCGGCGGAGTTTTAGCCATGGTAAGCATTCCTAAATTTGACAATAATCTTTTTACCAAGGACATTTCTCAGGCTGAATGGGAAGCGATTAAATATAATCCTTTGGCTCCTTTGTTAAATCGGGTAATCTCCGGAACATATTTGGTTGGTTCTGTTATTAAACCTTTGCTGGGGGCGGCTTTTCTAGAAGAAGGCTTAATTTCTCCGGAAAAGGAAATTTTTAGCCCTGAATTCATTGAAATTGGGCATAGATACAAGCCAGAGATTACTTTTCAATATTGGGACTGGAAATTCCATGGCTGGACAGATATCAGAAAGGCGATTGCTGATTCGGTAAATGTTTTTTTCTATAAATTAGGCGGAGGATATGGAGAATTAGAAGGTTTGGGCGCGAAAAGAATTAAAGAATATCTTGAGCTATTTGGCTGGGGGCAAGAAACCCAGATTGATCTTGTGGGCGAGGCAGTCGGCTTAATTCCATGTCCGGAATGGAAAAGAACAACAATTGGCGAGCCCTGGCATCTCGGCAATACTTATCATTTGTCTATTGGCCAGGGATATATTCGTGCTACTCCTCTTCAGGTAGCCGCTTCTTTTGTGCCGATTGCCAATAGGGGGAAACTTTTAAAACCAAGGGTTGTTCAGAAAATTATCAAAACGCCAAGCTTTGAAGAAATAAAACACGCAAGCGAGCATAGTGAGCGAAGCGTTGAAAAGAAACGAAGTTTCATTGAGCCCGAGATTATTAGAGAAGGTTTCATATCTCCTGAAAATCTTGAAGTCATCAGGCAGGGAATGAGGCAGGCAGTGACTGACGGAACGGCGACCATATTAAATTATCTTCCAGTTGAAGCAGCGGCTAAAACCGGCACTGCGGAAACACCGCGGCCAGGATTTTATCACAATTGGATTACTGTTTTTGCTCCTTATGATGCTCCTCAAATTGTCCTCACTATTCTTATTGAAAATTTAGAGGGATTTCAAGCTCCGGCCAACATTGTGGCTAAAAATGTTTTAGAAGATTTTTTTCAAGATGACCAATAGAAAAACACAAGAAGAAATAAGAAGAGTTCGTTTAAAGAAATTAGAAACGCTCAAAAAAGCCGGGATTTTGCCATTTCCGGCAAAAACTAAAAGAACGCATCAGAATAGCCAAGCGCTTAAAAGTTTTATCCAGCTTTCCCGCCTTGAAAAAGAAGTGGTTTTAAGCGGCAGAATTAGGTCTTTGAGAGAGCACGGCGGTTCGGTTTTTTCGGATATTGAAGACGGCACCGGCTTAATTCAGGCCTATTTTAGAAAGAATAGATTGGGAGAAAAGAGCTATAATTTTTTCTTGGACAATTTTGATATCGGCGATTTTATTGAAATAAGGGGAATTTTGTTCAAAACCAAAAAAGGAGAAAGAACAATTGAAGCAGCAGACTATAAAATGCTGGCTAAAGCGCTTTTGCCATTGCCGGAAAAATGGCATGGCTTAAAAGATGTTGAAGAGAGATATCGGAAGCGATATCTGGACTTAATTTTTAATAAAGAAACGAAAAGAAAATTTGAAATCCGCTCAAAAATTATTCAAGAAATAGGCGCTTTTTTGAGAAACCAAGGATTTTTAGAGGTGGAGACGCCGATATTGCAGCCAATTTATGGAGGAACGAAAGCCAAGCCATTCAAAACCCACTTAAACGCCCTTAATATGGATTTATATTTAAGAATTGCTCACGAGCTTTATTTAAAAAGATTGCTTGTTGGCGGTTTTGAAAAAGTTTATGAAATCGGCAGAATGTTTAGAAACGAAGGTATGGATAGGTTTCATAATCCAGAGTTTACAATGCTTGATTTTTATTGGGCTTACGCCGACTACAAAGATATGATGAGATTAGCTGAACAAATGTTTGAAAATTTATTAAAAAAAGTGTTTGGCAGTTTAAAAGTTAAATATCAGGGAAAAGAGATTGATTTCAAAGCTCCCTGGCCAAGAATTGAATTTACTCAATTACTCAAGAAATATACAAAAATTAATTTTGAAGAGATTCATTTAGACGCTCTTAAAAAAGAGGCGCAGAAATTAGGCGTGGAAGTTTCAAAAGGAGCGGAAAAAACAGAAATTGCCGACGAGGTTTATAAAAAATTCTGTTGTCCAAAAATTTGGCAGCCAACTTTTGTAATTCATCATCCAATCGGTTTTCAACCCTTAGCCAAACAGCTTGAAAATAATCCTAAAAAATTAGCCAATTTTCAATTAGTGGTCGCTGGTTGCGAGCTGGGCAATGCTTTTTCAGAGCTCAATGATCCAATTGAACAAAGGAAAAGATTTGAGGAGCAAGAGAAACTTTTTAAAGCCGGGCTTGAAGACGCCCAAAGAATGGATAAAGATTTTTTAGAAGCCCTGGAATACGGTATGCCGCCAGCTACTGGCTTTGGCCTTGGGATTGATAGGTTAGTGATTTTACTGACTGATTCCTATTCTTTAAGAGAGGTGATATTATTCCCGACAATGAAGCCTAA
>CAYOVW010000021.1:0-6327 GCA_964407555.1 uncultured Candidatus Saccharibacteria bacterium | reverse complement strand
CCGCTAAAACACCAATAATCACTACCACTATTAAGAGTTCAATCAAAGTGAACCCATTTGTTTTCTTATTTCTGAAAAACATACTCGTTTATTGGGGTCTGCCCCCTTTAAGCACAAAGCGCGCTAAGCAATCCTCGCCAACAGAACCAACCAAGCAAGTTCCACTAAACGCATAATTCGGCGAATTCGGCTAAACGACAAGAATAAGCCCATTCATTGTCATACCAGGCAACAATTTTAATCATATTATCTTGAACCATAGTCAAACTTGTATCAACAATAGCGGAAAAAGAATTACCAATAAAATCAGAGGAAACCAGAGCCGCTTCTTCTACTCCTAAAATTCCTTTTGAATGAGCTTGCTGAGATGCTTGCCTAAAAGCATTATTTACTTGTTCATTTGTGGTTGTTTTTTCCACCTCGCAAATCAGATCTAAAACTGAAACAATGGAAACAGGGACGCGCAAGGAAATGCCGTCTAATTTTCCTTCAAGTTTCGGAATAACTTTGCCAATCGCTTTTGCCGCGCCGGTAGTGGTGGGAATAATGTTCAATCCAGCTGCTCGGGCTCTTCTTAAATCCTTGTGGGCAAAATCTAAAATCCGCTGGTCATTAGTGTAAGCGTGAACCGTGGTCATAAATCCTTTGATGAGCTTAAAATTATCATCAATCACTTTAACAATTGGGGCTAAACAATTAGTGGTGCAGGAAGCCATTGAAATCACTTTGTCTTTTTCAGGATTGTATTTTTCTTCATTCACTCCAAGAACAAAAACCGGTATTTCCGGTTCTCCGGGTTTAGATTTGGCTGGCGCGGAAATTATCACTCTTTTTGCACCGGCAGTAATATGTTTATTAGCTCCTTCCCAATCAGTAAAATGACCGGTGCATTCAAGAACAACATCAATTTTCATTTCTTGCCAAGGCAAATTAGACGGGTCTGTTTCGCTAAAAATCTTTACCTCTTTGCCATCAATCAGAAACGAGTTCTCGCTTGTTTCTATTTTTCTTTTATAAGTTCCATAAACAGAATCATATTGCAAAAGATGGGCTAAGGTTTTGACATCAGTCAAATCATTAATCGCCTCCACTTCCAAGTCCGGATGATTATCTAGAATCCTCCTAAAAACAGCCCGACCAATTCTCCCAAAACCATTTATCGCAATTTTAGACATATTATTTTTTTATCTCTCTACTTATTTCATTGTTTATTTCGCTTAACGGTTCGTTCTTAGCTTCATTCCTCAATTCAAAAATCCCCTCTTTTACTTCTTCTATTATTTTCTCCGGAGTCCTTATTCTTGTTTCTTGACAATGAATGCTTTTTACTTCTGGCAAAGCCCGGCGAACTTCTTTTATAATTTTTTCTGAATCATCAATAACAATTTTTGCTCCTAATTCTTTTATTAGATTTATTTTAAATGGTACTGCTGACTCCCCCTTTTCTCTAACAACAAGATTATAATATCCTTCAATGCCATGTTTTTTTAACCTCTCTTCCGCTAATTCTTTGTCAGAAAACGCAGTGGCGAAACAGACTAAATTTCCTTGTTTTATTAATTCTTTTATCAACTCAACCATAAACTCTTTGGGTCTTCTCTTTTCATAAAGCTGGCTAACAGCTCTCTTCCCGCATGGCGAATCCAATACAATGTCATAAAGTTTATCAATATTATTTTCGATTGAAAACTCTTCTAAATTTAATCTTCCTTTGAGAAGTTTTAAAACAGTTTTTCTTTTTAATATTCTTTCCACAAATTGGGGATGATCAAAGAGCGTTCCATCAAGGTCAGCCACTATTACCAGACCCTCGGGTTTGCTTCTTTGAAATTCTGCCCCTCCCTTTACATGTAAAGGCCGGGACGGACATTGTTTTTCTTGGTTTGTTAACATTATAACATTATAACATTATTTTTCAAGATTTAACAATTCTTCTATTTTTTTTCTGTCAAAACCAATAACAATTTCGCTATCAATCTCAAGAATCGGCGCCTCCATTTTGCCTGATTTTTCAATCATTTCCTGTCTCGCTTTTTCGTCCTGAGAAACATCTATTTCTTCAAATTCAATATTGCGCTCTTTGAAAAACTCCATCAAAGTAAAGCAATAAGGACAGGCCGGGGTGGTAAAAATACGAATTTTTTTATTCATCGACGACAACGGTAATTTTTTTTAATAATTTTAAAGGCCGATTCAGCTGAATCAACCAGATGGAAACTTTCTAAATCCTTTTTGTTAATCGCTTTTTGTTTTTTATAAACTTCTTTCTCCAGCCAGTCAAACAATGGCTGCCAATAAGATTTGCCAATTGCGATAATCGGAATATGGTAGGGCAGTTTTTTAGTCTGAACCAGAGTGACCATTTCAAAAAATTCATCAAGAGTGCCAAAACCGCCCGGGAAAAAGACATAACCGCAGCGACCAAAAGAGAGCATTACTTTTCTGGTAAAAAAATAATAAAAACCAATCGGCCGATTAACATACTTATTCATTGCCTGCTCTTCTGGAAGTTGAACGTTCATTCCAACCGATTCTCCGTTAAGCTCAAAAGCGCCGCGATTAGCCGCTTCCATTATTCCTCCGCCGCCGCCAGTAAAAACAGTAAATTTATTTTTAGCAAGCAAACGCGCTAATTTTCTCGCTTCCTGATAATAAGGGTTATCCGAAGAAAAGCGAGTTGAGCCAAAAACCCCGACTGTTTTTTTAAAATCAGCAATGAAGTGAAAACCATCAACAAACTCAGCCATTATTCTGAAAATTCTCCAGGAAAAAGTTTTTCTAAAGTCCTCTTTTTGAAAAAGTAATTTGGGTTTTATTTTCTTCATAATTCTAATGTCCACCCTTTTTTTGCATGTAAAAAAGGGGGGATTTTAAATTAATTTAATTCCAGTGATTTTCGCTGTCAATAAGCTTAATGCTCTTAAATCCTGTTTTGACAACTGATGAACATCATTTTTTCCAACAGCGCCAGTAATCATCTTCATTTCCTCATTGCAATTTCTTAGATAAGCGGCAATGTTTTGAGACGCTTGAATAATATCTAATCTCTTTCTTAGTTCCGGCTCCTGGGTAGTAATGCCTTGAGGACACTTGCCTAAATGACAAAGTCGGCAATAAATACATCCCATGGCAATTAACAATGGAAAGCCAATAAAAACCGCATCCGCGCCCAAAGCCAATGCTTTGGCAAAATCAGCGCCGATATTAAGGCCACCGCCAATCCATAATTCTTGTTTCGCTCTTTTTTTGTTTAATATTTCTCGCGCTCTTACTAAGGCGGCTAATGTCGGTACGCCCATTTCGTTCAACATCACTTCAGGAGCGGCGCCGGTTCCCCCTTCCATTCCGTCTAAAGCAATTATATCAGGATTAGCTTTTATTGCCAAGCCAATATCTTTTTCTACGTCTCCGGCTCCTAATTTAAGAATAATCGGCGCGCCTTTAGTTAATTTTCTAAGCCATTCTATTTTTCTCTTTAACTCATTAATATCTTTAATATCAGAATGATAAGCCGGTGAATGAACATCTTTGCCTTTTTGAATTTTCCTTATTTTGGCAATTTCCGAAGTCACTTTGCTGCCGGGAAGATATCCGCCAAAACCCGGTTTTGCGCCTTGACCGA
The DNA here is from genome assembly GCA_964407555.1 of uncultured Candidatus Saccharibacteria bacterium. Classification (GTDB taxonomy): domain Bacteria; phylum Patescibacteriota; class Minisyncoccia; order Minisyncoccales; family RBG-13-42-11; genus JAHXGL01. Next base: position 2,705 of record CAYOVW010000021.1, on the reverse strand, counting down.
TTTTTATTTCAATGGCGTCCGCTTTCTTTAATACTTCTTCAGTAATACCAAACCTGCCGGTTGAGTATTGGACAATAAGTTTCTTGGAGAATTTTCTTTCTTCCGACAGCATTCCGCCTTCGCCAGTATTAGCCATTGTTCCGACTAAAGATGAAGCTTTTGCCAAAGCAATTTTCGCTTCTTTTGAAAGCGCGCCAAAACTCATCGCACCAATAACAATCGGAAATTCTATTTCTATTGGCCTTTTGCTTAATTGACCAAGAATTGTTTTTGTTTTAATTTCTTCGCTATAATAATCAACCGGCCTTTTCGCTATTTGGGCCGGTATAAAAATCAAGTCCTCAAAACTAATTTTCCCTAATCGTCCCGATTCAGACCCCGATTCGGACATTAATTTATTAGACCGACCGCTTAAAATCGGAACATTTTTTATTCTCTCTTGAATTTGTCTAACCCAATTTTCGTTCATAAGCCAACATTTATTATTGATTATAACAGATAAAAATAATTTAACAATATAAAAATAATGGAGCGCTGCTTCAAAATTAGCAAATTATCCCTCCGCCCAAAAGCTCTTTTCGGTGATAAAAAACAATTGATTGGCCGGGAGTGATAGCTCTCTGGGGCGAGCTAAATAGTATTTTGTATTTTGCCTGCCCCGTAAGCCCTGATCTTTTTGGAAAAAGGCCAGGGTCCTTCAGAGTATTTGCTATTTTGTTATTATATATGGTAGCTGGAACCGACTTATGACCGTATCTGATTTGAGCTTTTATCTTAAGCGGCAATTTGGGCTCTCTTCCTGAAACCCAATTAACATCTTTGGCGATTAAACTTTTTTTATAGAGACTTTTATCTCGGAAAAAGGGAGTAACGATTAAAATATTGTTTTTAAAATCTTTATCTACTACATAAAATGGGCCGCCGGAAAGCTCAATCCCTTTTCTTTGGCCAATGGTATAAAATGGTAGGCCTCGATGCTGGCCGATTTTTTTACCTTCAATGGTTAGAATCGGCCCCGACTTTGTTTTAATATATTTTGCCAAAAAGTCATTAACCGTGGTCTTGATAAAACAAATCTCCTGCGATTCTGGAACATCAAGAACCGGCAAATTAAACTTTTTAGCCAAGTTCCTAACTTGGGTCTTGGTATATTCTCCAACCGGAAACAAAATATGTTTCAGCTGTTTCTGATTAAGCTTCCACAAAAAATACGATTGGTCTTTGGTTTTATCTTTTCCTCTGAATAGTTTATACTTATAGTTTCGGATTTCGGATTTCGCCCCGATCATCCGATGGGGCGACCCGTCGTATGACTGGGTCGGATTTCGGATTTCTCGCCGAAGGCGAGCATAGTGACCTGTTGCCACATAATCCGCGCCTAATCCCAGGACTTTATCCATTAACAAGCCAAACTTAATCTCCTTGTTGCAATTCACGCAGGGATTTGGCGTTCTTCCCTGTTTGTATTCTCTTAAAAAATAATCAACAATTCTTTTTTTAAATTCTTTTTCAAAATTAAAAACATAAAAAGGAATATCCAAAATAGTTGCCACCTGTCTGGCTCTGCTTTCCGCTTCCGAAGAACAGCATCTGTTGAAGAGCTCTGACCCCCTGCCAGAGCCTCGGCGGGGAGCAAGCCTGCCCGCTTCGAGTCGCGAAACGAGTCGGCCGGGCCAAAACTTCATAAAAACTCCGATTAAGCTATAATCTTGCTGTTTTAACAGGGCAGCCGCCACAGCTGAATCCACACCCCCTGACATTGCCACAACTACTTTCTTCTTCTTTGTTTTTCTTTTTTTCATAATCTTTAATCGCCGCTTTCAAGCCTTGCTCGGCCAAAAGCGAACAATAAATTTTTGTTGGCGGCAAATAACCCAGCCCGGCAACAATATCTTTATGTTTAATTTCAAGCGCCTGTTTTAATGTCTTGCCTTTAACTAAATCGCAAACAATATCAGAAACAGCAATCGCCGCCGCACAGCCCAAAGTATGAAATTTTATATCTTTGATAATTTCATCCCTTGCTTTCCTGCCTACTTTAATATACAAAGTCATAATATCACCACACGCGGGGTTTCCAACTTTGCCAATTCCGTCAGCATTTTTTATTTCGCCGGAATTTTTCGGATTAGTAAAATGTTTAATTACTTTTTTTGAATAATAAGGATGCTTAATCATTTATTTTGCATAGGAGGGTCTGACCTTCCTATTCCAGCTATTTTTCTTAAATTTTTAATTGTTTCCGGTAAAACCTTCAAAAGATAATCAATCTCTTTTTCAGTTGTCCATCTGCCTAAAGTAAGCCGCAAAGAGCCGTGAGCTTCTTGATGCTTCAAACCAATTGCCAAGAGAACATGGCTCGGTTCTAATTTAGCCAAAGAACAAGCCGAGCCAGTAGAAGCAGTCAATCCAAGCAAGTCAAGTTGAATAACTATTGATTCTCCCTCTGTAAATTCAAACCAGAAATTAGCGTTATTAGGCAATCTTTTTTTAGGGTGGCCGTTAAGGCGCGCGCCGGTTATTTTTTCAAGAACTCCTTTTATCAACTTATCTCTTAATTTTGCCTGCCTTATATTCTCTTTTTCCATTTCTCTTTTGCAAATCTTGCAAGCTTCAGCAAAACCAACAATCCCCGGGACATTTACTGTTGAAGACCGCAATCCAGACTCCTGGCCGCCGCCATGCAAAATCGGCTCAATTTTTAC
>CAYOVW010000020.1:2907-6446 GCA_964407555.1 uncultured Candidatus Saccharibacteria bacterium | reverse complement strand
GTGATGAAAACTACGTTTTCATCGACTGCGTGATGAAAACTTCGTTTTCATCGACTACTAATATTTTCGACCTTTACCCCGTTAGAAACTTCCTATCTTTTGTTAAATGACAAAAATAAGTTTTAAAAGTTTCTAATGTGGGATTTCTAACAGGGCTTACTAAACCTCACCAAGCTTTACTAAATTATTTTATTATAACAAATTATAACAAAACAAAAAGATATTGACCTGTGGAAAACGCAAACCTTACAAAGTGGCTACGTGATGAAAACTTTGTTTTCATCGGCTGGAGGGGTAGGAATCGAACCTACATTAATGGAGCCAGAATCCATTGGCCTACCTAGTTAGCCGACCCTCCAAAGAAATAATAATTTTACACCTTTAGATAACTCCTGGTTGCCAAAAAACTGGAAATCGTTCCTAATCCTATGCCAGCGGATATTTGAATCAAAAAAATAAGCCAAACATTTTTAATAAAGAAACTAAATATATTCAGGCCAGGAAGTAAAAATTCTAATCTTGGGCTGATCAACCAACAGCCCAAAGCAAAAAACGAAAGACAAATTAAAGCGGCCAAAACACCAATCATTATTCCCTGAACTAAAAATGGGCCCCGAATAAACCAGTTTGTCGCTCCAACCAATCTCTGAATCTTAATTTCTTCTCGAAAACTATAAATAGCTAATCGAACAGTGTTGAAAACAATCAAGACAGCAACAATCGCCAAAATTACTGAAAAACCAATCCCAGCTCTATTTAAATTAGCGGTCAGAGCAAAAATCCTTTCAATGGCCGGCTCTGTTTGCTCGTAATCAACTTTTTCAATAAACTCTTTAACAGGTTCAGTTTCTAAGAATTTTGCTATTGCCTGATAATAAACTGGTCCGGCTGCCCTGATATTCAAAGAGGCTAAAAAAGGGTTAAACCCCAAAACATCCAAAGATTCCATTAAAACCGGATCGTCTTGGTGTCTTTTGACAAAATCATCAAACGCTTGCTCTTGAGAAACATATTCAACATCTTCTACGCCGGACATATTGGCAATTTTTTCTTTAATCTCCTGGATATCTTGTTCCGAAGTTTCAAATCTAAAATGAACCGAGATATCAACCCTTGCTTGAATGCTTGAAATCAGGAATTGGCTAATATGGTTAAAAAGAAAAAGCGAAGTAATAACCGAAAGCATCATTACCATAATAAAAACATTAACTATTGCCAAGCCCTTGTTTCGGGAAAAACTTATCCAGCTCGCTTTTATAATTCGTTTAAATGAGACAAACATAATTCTTATAAAATAAATCTTCCGTTTTGTTCATCCCGAATCACTTTTCCGTCCTCTAAGGTAATTACTCTTTTCCCCAATGAATTAATTATGTTTTTATTATGAGTAACTAAAATTACCGTGGTGCCCAGAGCGTTAATTTTTAATAAAAGCCGGATAATGTCCAAAGCGTGATAAGGATCAAGGTCGCCAAGCGGTTCATCAGCCAAAATAACCTTGGGCCGATGAATCAATGCCCGGGCAATAGCCACTCTCTGTCTTTCGCCTCCGGAAAGTTCAGCCGGGAAACTATTAGCTCGTTCAGTAAGGCCGACAATTTCCAGAACTCCGACCACATCTCTGGCAATCTCAAAATCTGAAGCGCCAATTACTTCCATTATATAAGCAATGTTTTCATAGATTGTTTTAGACGGAAGCAATTTATAATCTTGAAAAACAGCTCCGATTTTCCGGCGCAATTCCGACACTTTTGTCGATTTGAAACGACAAATATCCTGATCGTCCAGAAAAATTCGGCCCTGGTTCGGTTTTTCTTCAGCCAAAAGAAGTTTTAACAAAGTGGTCTTGCCAGCTCCCGACCTTCCAATTATAGAAACAAATTCTTTTGACCCAATTTCAAAAGAAACATTGCTTATTGCTTTTATGTCGGGAGGATAAATTTTAGAAACATTCTGAAATTTTATCATCTAAGTATTTCAGCCTCAATAAATTCATCTAAGTTTCCGTCTAATACTTTTTCAACGTCTGATTTCTCAATCCCGGTTCTTAAATCTTTGACTAATTTATAAGGATCTAAAACATAAGACCTCACTTGATTTCCCCAGCCAACAGAAACATTTTTCCCTTTAAATTGTTTTATTTCTTTTTCAGCTTTTTCTTTTTCTTTTTGAAAAAGCCGGCTAAGCAGAACTTTCATCGCCTTATCTTTGTTTAGTCCCTGAAGTCTTTCTTTTTGGCAGGAAACCTTCACGCCGGAAGGTAAATGAGTTATTCTAACCGCTGTTTCCCGTTTGTTCACATACTGACCGCCCGGACCAGAAGCGCGATAATAATCAATTTTTAAGTCCTCGGGCTTAATGTTAATTTCCGTTTGTTTAATTTCAGAAATCTCCGGCAGAATCTCAACTAAAGCAAAAGAAGTGTGACGAAGAGACTTTGAGGAAAAAGGAGAAATCCGCACCAAACGATGGACTCCGGTTTCTTTTTTCAAAAAACCAAAAGCATATTTCCCTTTAATTTCCAATGTTACCGACTTTGTTCCGATTCTTCCTTCTGGCCCGCCAGCCTCGCCAAAAGATTGGTCCAAAATTGCGGTTTTAAATCCCTTAAAATCACAATATCTCTCATACATTCGCAAAAGCATTGTCGCCCAATCTTGGGCGTCTATGCCTCCGGCTCCGGCATAAATTGACAAAATAGCATTTCTCTTATCGTGCTCGCCGGAAAGAAAAACTTGAAATTCTTTGTTTTTGATTCGGTTTTCTAAAATCTGACGTTTTTCTTCTATTTCTTTTTCTCTCTTTTTTTCTCCACTCCTCCTCAGTTTTTCTAAATCATTTAATTCTTTTTTTAATTCAATGAAATCTCTTATTTCTTTTTTCAAATCTGCCAATTCCTGATTAATTTTGATTGCTTTCTCTTGCTCCTGCCAAAAATCAGGTTTCTGAATTTGTTCTTCAAGCTCTTCAATTCTTTTTTCTTTCCTTTTTACGTCAAAGACAGTCCTCAAGATTGAGGATTTTCTTATTCAGGTCTTTAAAATTTTGAACAAAGCTTTTCATATTTTTCAACGCGCAAAGTGAGCAAAGGCCCGATTCGCTTCAGCCATCCGGTGAATATCTTCTTTTTTCTTGACAGCCGCGCCTTTGTTATCCGCGGCACTAATCAGTTCTTGAGATAATTTTTCTTTCATTGGCTTTCCTTTTTTCGCTTTTGCCGCTTGGATTATCCAGCGAATCGCTAAAGCTACCCTTCTTTCATTTTTTACCTCTCTTGGCACTTGATATGTTGCTCCGCCCACTCTTTTGGGCTTTACCTCTAAAGCAGGTGAAGTATTTTCAAGCGCGCTCTCAAAAACCGCCAAAGGATCTTTCTTGGTTTCTTTTTTAATAATATCAAAAGCATTATAAACTATTTTCATGGCTAATGCTTTTTTCCCTCGCCGCATTATGCAATTGATAAATTTGGCGACTACAATATTGTTATAAACAGGGTCTGGCAAAATTTGATATTTTGTCTTTTTTTTCATAGTTTTAGA
>CAYOVW010000020.1:0-2807 GCA_964407555.1 uncultured Candidatus Saccharibacteria bacterium | reverse complement strand
TGAAAACGTAGTTTTCGTCACGTATTTTATTTCTCTCGTTTAGTTCCATACTTGCTTCTTTCCTGTTTTCTCCCTTCAACCCCGCCAGTATCCAATACTCCCCTCACAATATGATACCTTACTCCAGGCAAATCTTTCACTCTTCCGCCTCTGATTAAAACCACTGAGTGCTCCTGAAGATTATGGCCTTCGCCGGGAATATAAGCTGTCACCTCCATTCCATTAGTCAAACGAACTCGGGCTACTTTTCTAAGAGCGGAATTCGGTTTTTTGGGAGTAACCGTAAAAACTTTCCGGCAAACTCCTTTTTTGAACGGAGACGGATAATTTTTTGGCCTGTTTTTCTTAATATTGAAACCAAAAGCCAGGGCTGGCGTTTTTGTTTTCTTTTTTGTCTTCTTCCTTTTTCTTTTAATTAGTTGGTGAATTGTCGGCATATTATTAAATTAACAAATATCAAGAATAAAGTCAATATTTTCATCCTAAAACAAGGGGAAGCCGACAATCAAAGTAAAGATAAAATTAACAATCAAAATTACTAAACGGAAAAAAAATAAAATAACAAAAAGCAAAACAAAAAAACCAAACTGGCTCAGGAATATCTTTATATTTTCCATTTCCGGAGGCAAAAAGGTGAAAAGAATATGAGAACCGTCAAGGGGAGGAATGGGCAATAAGTTGAAGACAGCTAAAAGAATATTAATAAAAACAATATAGGAAAATATTGAAAAAAGCCCGGGCAGAGCAATTAAATCAGGGAAAAACCGAAGAGCTAACCCAAAAAATAAAGCCACTAAAAGATTCGCTCCTGGGCCAGCCAGAGCCACTTTAGCCGAACCGTATTTCTGGTCGCTAAAATTATAAGGATTAATCGGCACTGGTTTTGCCCAGCCGAATAAAATCGGACTCCCAGTAAAAATCAATATCAATGGAACTAAAACCGAACCAATGGGGTCTAAATGTTTAATCGGGTTTAAGGTAAGCCGATCGGCGTACTTAGCGGTTGGGTCGCCCAAATGATTTGCCATTGCTCCATGAGCAACCTCGTGAATAACAATGGAAAAAATCAAAATAATAATCAAAAATATCATCTCCATTAATGTTGAGCCCTGCCCCACGTCAGTAGGACGGAGCGATACCTGAAGGTAGGGACAAAGTCCTCATCACCTATCTTAGTATAGCAGGAATTTGCAAAAATTAAAAACTATGATACAATCTAATAATAATTTATGCCAAAAGAATGCGCAATTTGCGGAAAAAAATCAATAATGGCCGGGCAGCGAAAAAAACTAATGAGTAGATACAACCCGACGCCAAAAAAAAGAAAATACCCGAATCTTCAAAAGGTAATGGTTTTTGATGATGTGGGAAAAAAAGCTTTCCGGCCTTTTGTTGGCAAACGGATTGTCGCTTGCGCTAAATGCATTAAGAGTATGGGAAAAGGCTAATTTTTACCCCGTTAGAAAGCCTTACTTCCTTGTTTCTAGAAAAGGCAAGGCCCTAGAACTTGTTCTTTCTAACGGGGTTTACAGGGTATAGGATAGTGGCAGTCCACATCCATGGGGGGGATGGAGCGGCGGTTCAATTCCGCCTACCCTGAATTGCCAAAAACTCTGTAAGCCCGGCTAAAAACTGAAAATTCTAAATAAAGTAAAAAATCGCGGCCAATCGCGATTTTTTTAATTTCCAAAAGACTTTATCTTTTGGACAGTAAACTTCCAAAAGACTTTATCTTTTGGACAGTAATAATGGCTCCGAGTTTCTTTTGAAAAATACTGTTAGAAAAAACCAAAGTGGAACCTCAGTCTTAATCCGCAGATTAAGAATCATTTCAGACTCCCTATGAAAACTTTTGTAGCAGATTTAACTAAAAGAAATTTTGGAGCCAATTTTATTATACCTTTTTTCTCAAATCTTTGTCAAGTGCTAAGCATTGATTAATCCTAGGTACCAATTAATAATATCTCTGCCTAAAAACAAAGCGACAAAAGTGCCAACAACCAAAAAAGGGGCAAAAGGTATTTGGCTTTTTAAAGTTTTTTTGCGCCTGATAATCAATCCTAAGCCAACCAGAGCGCCAATTAAAAAAGCTAAAAATAAAGCAACTAAAATACCGGGCCAGCCAAGAATTAAACCCATTAAAAAAGCCAGTTTTATATCCCCTATCCCCATCCATTTCCCCTGAGAGATTAAAACAATTAAAAGAAAAAAAGCAGCCGCTCCAAAAGCGCTTAAAATTAAAGAAATGAAAATTGGAATTTGATTGAAAGCTAAGAATTGGAAATTAAAAATTAAAGCGATAACTATGGCCGGGTATATTATCTTATCCGGAATAATATAATGTTTAAGGTCATAAACAAAAATAACAATCAGGAAACAAGAAATGATTAAATAGTAAATAAACCCGGTTAGAAATTTTATTTCTATTGGGGTAAGGGTTGAAATATGGCTAGGTTGAAAATAGAAAATTAATAAGAACAGCAATCCGGTTGCGACTTCTATAAAAGGGTATTGCCAAGAGATTTTTTCAGAACAATAACGGCATTTTCCTTTAAGAAGAAAAAAGCTTAAAATTGGGATTAAATCTAGCCAAGATAAAATATGTTTGCAATTAGGGCAATAAGAATGGCCGAATAAAAAACTCCGTCGCTCGCTTTGTTCGCTTGCGTGGACGGAATTTTTTGCCTGGTCAATTTCCAAGCGGTAAATCACACAGTTCAGAAAAGAACCAGTAATTATTCCAATTAGAAATAAAATCAAAACCAGGAACATAGCGCCTTGTCAAATGTTCCAAGATTTAAGGACAA
>CAYOVW010000019.1:0-6525 GCA_964407555.1 uncultured Candidatus Saccharibacteria bacterium | reverse complement strand
TGTATTCATTTTCTGGGTCAAGAATAATTACCTCTGTGCCAACCATAAGAGAACGTAATATTTCTAATTTGACTGCAAAACTTTTGCCGCTACCCGCTTTAGCAAAAATACAACTATTCGCGTTCTCTAAACTGAAGCGGTCAAACAAAACCAAAGAACTGTTGTGCAGATTAATGCCGTATAAAATTCCTTCGTTAGAGCTTAAATCAAAAGAAATAAAAGGAAAAGCGCTTGATAATGGTTCAGTGTTCAAAGTGGTATAAACTTGGAGCTGGTCTATTCCGTAAGGAGAAGAGCTGATAAATCCTTGTTTTTGTTGGTAAAGGGCCGGCTTTAGATAAATTAATCTGGATTCAAGAACTGAACGGAGCCTGGTTTCAATACTTCTTATTTCTTGTTCATTGTCAGCGTAAAGAGTGAGATAAATGCCAAATTTAAACATTCTTTCCTGGGCAGTCTGGAGGCGGCCCCTTAAAGTTTCTATGTCCTGAAAAGCGGTTTCTAAGGCCGGGTCGCGAACAAGTCCTTTTTCCTGTCTTTCCGCAAGCTCGGCCTGGACCTCGGTGACCCTTCTTCTTAGTTGTTTTAAAATTGTTCCGCTGTCAATGGGAAAAATAAAAAAAGAAATATCCATTGGCGCGTCTAAATTTATTACTGGCGAGAGCCAGGCGCTTGAGAGATACCTTGGGTAGGAAAAAATAAAAAAGGTTTTAGCAACTCGGTCCCCGATTTTCAAATAGTGCTGGGTTATTTCAAGCGAAGAGGGAGCAATAATATCCGTTGCTTTGATAGTTTCAATGTCAGAACCTGTTCCCGGAATTGCTTCTTGCTTTTTTTTGAAAAAAGGCAGTTTCATAATTTTAGACTGTTAATTCCGGAGGAATTTCAGGATAATATCCTGTTTCAGCTTCTTTGAGATGATGCAATCCCCAAAAAAGCTCAATGATTTCAAGCGTTACTAATGGAACCGCCCTTAAGCCGCATCTTTTAAGTCCAAGAGCGACAAATTCCATTCTTTGCCAGAGTTGGTTTTTGGCTCGCTGGAAATCTTCCTCGCTTATTTCAGAAGAACGAGAAGCTTTGATTATTTTTGTCGGATCAGCTCCTTGGACCTGGAGAAGGGAAAAGGGGATAATAACAAAAAAATTTTTAGTCATAATTGTTCCTCCTTTAACTAATTTTTCAATAAATTTTCGATAATCAGCGGTTTGATTTTTTAGGAGTTCGTTTTTCTGTTTTTCCTCCAATTCTTTTAATTTTTCAAGATAACCGGTAATATTTAATTTTCGCGATTGGATGAAAATTTGGCAGGGAAAATCCAGAGAATTCAAAAAATTCTGAAATTGATAAGTGAGCGCGTCTTGTTCTTCATTGGACTTCAAGGCAAAATTTACAGAAGAAACCATTAAGACTCCTCTTAATTCTTTATTTTTTAGAACAATCACGCCTTCTCTAATTTGGTCAATTTGTAAAAAATCTTGAGTAGATATTTTAGACATAGTATTAATATTTTTTCGGTAGAGGGCAGTTGCTAAGCTCGGCTATTTTTTCAATGGAAAGCATTCCCGTCATTTTTATGGTTTCTCCTTGTTTTTGAAAAGTCCAATGGGGATAATAGCCGAGAACCCCGGCCTCTAAACATTTTTCAGAGTTTTTCTCAAGAGTGCAGTCAATAAGAAACAGATACTTAACGCCATCGCCAAATTTTTCTTTTTGCTTTATGCACCAAGGGCACCAAGGCGCGTAATAAAGACGGGCGCCGCTATCTCTGACGCACTTGGCAAAAGAAACAAGAGGCGGGGCCGGGAAAAGAATATCTTTCAATAAAATATAGCTGACGCCAACAAGGGTGAGCGCTATTAAAACAAAACCAAAAAAATGTTTTTTTGCCATATATTATATATATATAACTAACATTTCTGGCGCAAAAATCAAGATCGTTCCCAAAATAATCATTAAGAGACCGCCAATAAAATTTACCCACTTAACTGTTTGATTGCTCAAAACAAGTTTTTTCAAAGTGAAGAAAACAACGCTGAAAATAATTAGCTCATCAAGCATAAAAACAAAAACATATAAAAGAAAAAACATTTGAGCGTAAAGCCCAATAATTTCCCGAAAAACCAATATCTGGGTGTAGACCAAAGGAAATCCTATTGAGCAAACAAAACTGTTTAGATTAACCCCAATAGCCAAAACAATAATTGCCCCCAGAAAATAGAGCGGCTGTTTACTTCCGACAATGCTTTTAATAATCTTTTGAAGGAACAGATTAACAGAGGCAATAATTTTATTGTCGCTGACTTTGCAGGTTATTTTTTCTTCTTTGAAAAAAGATTTTATCCGAAAAGCGCCGGTAATAATAGCGATTGCTCCGATAAAAATCGGGATCCACATTAAAACTTGGAGAAGGCCTAGTATTTCTGACAGAAAATTCAAAATTAAAAAATAAACCAAGCCGGAAGCCAAGATAAACGTGCCGACAATAATAAAGATTTTTCTTCGCGATTTTTCAACCAAAATCAGGTTGATTAAAAAAAGAAGAACCCAGGTGGCGCAAGGGTTAAAGCCGTCAGCCGCGGCAATAACCACGGTGATAAAAAATAAAGAGACGCCCTGAATAGGAAATTCGCCCAAAATAGGGATGAGGACATAATCAGGGATACTGGCAAAAGCAGTCTCAGCCCCAACTATTAAAAAGAGCGAAAAGATAAAAAAAAAGAAAAAAGTTCTATGCATGCTCCTAAAAACTACTGCCTGAGCTTAAGCGATTTCTGTTACGGAATTGGTTAAGTAGTATACTTTTGCCTATTTAGGTCCGGCTTCAATTTGAAAGGAAAGTTTTTCTAAATGGCTTTTCCCGGAGATTTTTAACAAGGGCTCTTCTTCTGTTTCTTGTTTTTTTTGCTCTTTTTCTTCTTTTATAATTTTAGGCGGAAAAGCCTTTCTTTTCCAAAGAAAGATTTTTGGCGAAATGGAAAAGAAAAAGAAGTTACTCAGGACAACTGGAAGAGAGCGGCCCTCAATTTGAACAAAAGCCAAAGCCAAGGCGCTGCCCATTAAAATCATCGCAATTATTAAAAACAGAAAAAAATTTTTTTCCGCCAAAGAAAAATAAAGAATAAAAGAAATTACCCCGGCCGTGACAATATAGCCAAATTGCTTGATAGTTAAGGGGCCAACGACCTTTGTTTCGTGCTCAATAAATTGAGGAACTTGAAACTCCATAATTTTGCAACTCCGTTAAAAGGGATGAGCTTTCTAATAGGGCTATTCAATCGGTTCTCGGTAAGCGTCTGGTCTTTCAGGTTCTTGCTGTTTTTTTGCGGGTTTTTCTTGCGTTGAAGAAGGACCTATTCCTGGTTTATCCAGAGGTGAAGGATGATACAGCCGCCACAAAGCCTCTTTCACTGGATAAAAAATGAATCGATTGATTTCCCAACTTACTTTTTTCGCTTTTTCTTTTTCTATTTTTAATTCCTGCTCCAGGGTTTTAGCAAATTCTTCCGGCGCTAAAAGCCCTAACAGAGACAAACCAGTATAACGGGCAATTTCAGGAATTAAATCATCGCCAATCTCATTTTTAGCGCAAATATTATTAATATGGTCAGCGGTCTGGGCTGAAAAAATCGCTTGCTGCAATTCTTCGGGCAGTTTGTCAAAAAGTTCCCAGAGTTGTTCTTTTGAGTATTCCCTAGGCATTTTATTTTAATATTTTTTATTTCATCTTTGTTTTATTTTTTCCGCTTTTTATTTTTTTGTTTTTCAAACTCCTCAGCAAGGGCATAGCCAGCTGTTCCTTTATAAAAATCTGCCATATCAGGATGTTCTTTTTTAAACTTACCAAAATCTCCGCCATAACCTCCCTTTTCTTCGGATGCGCGGAGTATTTGCCTAAGAATGACTAATATATCATTCATTAATATTGGGGTCTTCTCAAAGCTCCTGAGCGCGCTTGAGTCAAGTTTTAAAACTTGCTGCCTGGTCGCTTCTCCTAATTCTTTTGACGAAGCCATTGCCCGGATATTCACTTGTTCTGCTACTGTAGGGTCAGCTTTCAACCTGTTAAATATTGTTCCTACTTTTTTGTCATCCATTTTAGCTTCTGCTTTAACATTTTCAGGAAGCTTTTCAAACTGTTTAGTTTTTTCAAAACCAACAAGATGAGGCGCGAAAGCATTCTGAATCTTTTTATAGTTGCCGGAATCTATTCTGTCTGCTCCCAGGTTTTTGCCATAACCCGCATACAAGCTCTTTGTTAAAATATCTGCTTTTGCTATTTTTTCTTCAGCTTTCTTTCTATCGCTAGAAGACATTTGTTCCCATCCTTCTGGGTCTGCCTGTTTTAGTTCTTTGTACGTATTTCCATCACCTATTACTTCGTTAATTTTAGCTATGTGACCAGCATCTTTTGCGGCAACAGACCAAAGCGCAGCTAATTTATCTTTATCTGTGGTATCTTCAATGTTATGGACTATTTGGTCGCTGCTTAATCCTTTATATTTTTTTTCAAGGTTTTCGTGTTCTTCAGCTTTTTGCCTTTGCGCATGTTCTTGCATTGCGTAACCCGCGCGAGCGAGAGGACGACTAAGAATTTGCTCAACCGTTCCTCTCGCCCTAGACCCCCAGCCCTTCTTTTTTCCGGTTTCATCAAACAGCAGTTTTTCTCCGTGTTCTATTCCTCTTTCACCGAAGGCGCCAAGTCTTTTTCCGATTCCTCCTTCTATTCCGGCAAGCTTGTGACCAAGGGCGGTTCCGATTCCTACTTTGGCAATTCCGCCAATAGCGCCCTTTGCATAATTTATAGCAACATCAGCTCCAGTAGGAGCGGTTTTAAGGCTAACAAGAAAAGCAATTGTTAGAAAAGTAAGTAGGAAAAAATAATAAATTACAAACTCCGCAAAATCGTGAAGACCCCATGGCAAGATTAGTCCTGCTAGTCCTTCTTCTCGAGCTGGCATTACTGCATGAATTAATCTTAGCCCTAGCGTTAAAAGGAATAAAGCGATTATTCCCAAAAACGCCCAAGAGATAACCGCTTTTAGCCATGAGTGAAAATATTTTTGGGTTATCGGCAAAATATAAGCCATAAGAGCCAATGGCGCAAAAATAGCCAAAATCCAAAGAGCAATAATTCTAATTAAAAACAAGAAAAAGAAAAGAAAGAAAATCAAGCCGATCAATGTGTTAAAGACAATTATAAGAATCCAGTGGAAGAAGTTGGGGAGAAAAGCGGTAAGCAATAGCGCTTGGGCTATAAATCTTACAGCATCTGCATAAGGAATTGCCGCTGTAATTGTCCAGGCGATTATTATTCCTACAACAGCCTTGCTTGCCTCTGTCCAGACATTATATAGTGGCTTAGTAGTGTTGTGGACTAATTCGGCCATTTGCGCCCCTCCTATAATAGTGTTTTGGAGAATAGTAGCAATATCAATAAAAGCGCCAACCAATAATAAGCTGAAATTGACCAAAAGCGCGATAATAATCAGTCTAGGCAGAGATTTTTTTATTTCAAAACTTTCAATTTTTAAAATAAAAGCCATGGCAATAGCGACCAGAGCCAAAGCAAAGAAAAGATTAACTAAATCGCGGATAAATGTCCAGCCAGCTTCAACAAGCTCATTGTCTGCCATTAAGTTAACCGGAAGCGTCATTGCCCAGTCCAATAAACGACTTGATAGTTCAACAAGCCAATGAGAAGAAAAAAGAGCAACAAAGAAAGCGACAAATATAGCAAAAAGTTGTCCCCCAAGTTCAGCCAAGCCAGACATTGCTGCCTTAGCCGGGTCAAATACAAAAGCGGAACCAGGTTCAGCAACAACAAAAAGACCAATAAAAATTAGGAATAGAATTAAAAATCCTTTTTTGTTTAGTTTTTCAATTTTGATTTTTTGAAACACGACTTCTGTTCAATTTTAAAATTATTTATAGGCGCTAATTCAGGTTTTTTATTTGCCAATGTTAATTACGCTAATTCCATAAATTGGACCGACAAGATTAAACTGGAGGTTATTTCTAATATAATTAGGATTTTCTTTATCTGCGATATGTGAAACAGTGCCCATTCTGCCAGGTTCTTTCATGGGGTCGCAACCAATGTTACTGTAGAGACCTACATAGCAAGAACCTATTATTTTAAGTGAATTAATTGAAATTCCTTTTCCGAGAGAGCCACATTTTACTTCTTTTGGAGAGGGTCGTATTTCACCAGGATGCCCCTGCCCATAGGTGGCTCCAGAGTAAAATATTACTTTTTCGCATGGATCACCTATAGGGATCGCTGGGAGGTCTAGTTGGACGTCGACTGCCCCTAGGGGAAGCGCGGCTGGGGGCCTTAATTCCACTAACTCCGGGTCAATAATAGTTAAAATAAGATAAGAGCCGAAAAGCAGAGCCAAGCCCAGAAATACGCTCACGATTCGGTCTTTGGCTTCTTTCATTTTGTTCGGGTCCCCGGCTGAAGTTAAATAATAAAAACCAGCAATGATTAAAGCAATAAAGCCGGCTAATCCGCCCAAAGTA